>JAAEZO010000007.1 GCA_018222825.1 Gammaproteobacteria bacterium | reverse complement strand
CCGGGGTGGCGGCAATCACCCGCCGCATCAGGTCCACCGTGGCTTCCGGTCCCATGCCACCTATCACACCAACCGTCTGTTCACTCATTTCATGCATCCATTTCAAATAACCATCTCCGAATTCGACAATCCGGAGCAGTGCCATGTTCGGAGCACCCCGCAGTGCAGGGAACTATTGGTGCCCTGATGAGCCGCAAACCTCTTCAAAAACGTCGGCAATAATCCGGGTAATCAGTCGGCAATCCGCCTCATCAAAGGTCAGCGGCAGCCGCATGTCGCACATGGTTGCCAACACCCGTTGAGTTTCCGGCAAATCGGGCATCGGCCCCATGTACTGCCAGCTGTCGTAACGGCTGGTGTAGCCCTTGGGATCCGCATCGCCAAACCATTTCAGTGGCACTCCCCGCGCTTCACAGCGGGCAATAAAACGGGCAATGGCCGCCGGCGACTGTTGCGGTAGAGAAAACTGAATGGAGCTGCCCACAAAGCTCTCCGCCGCCGGCCGAGTAGGCAGACGAATGCCGGCAACCTGGCTCAGCCCTTCGGCTGTAACTCGGTAGAGGTCGTTCCAGCGCCGGCATTGCACATCGAGGGACGCGAGTTGAGGACGCAGAATAGCCGCACGAAGGTTGTCCATTCGACCGCTGTAATTGGGCGTTTCAAAACGAATACGGGCAAAGGCTTCTTTCGGCGGTGCCGCCAGATGCCGCTCGTAAAGCATGTAAGAGCCGGAATAGATAATAGCCCGGGCCATTACATCGTCGTCGTTGGTGGTCAGAAAGCCGCCCTCGCCGGAATTGAGATGCTTGTAAGTCTGGGTGCTGAAACAGGCTACCCGGCCGAAGGTACCGCTCTTGCGGCCCTTCCAGTTGGCACCCATGGTGTGGGCACAATCTTCGATCACCATGATGTGGTGGCGCTCGCAGATGTCCATCAGCCGGTCCATATCGGCCAGGTGACCACGCATATGGGACAACAGCAGATAATGCACCTCGTCGCTTGCGGCCTTGCGTTCAAGATCGTCGAGGTCGATGGTGAAATCATCGGTGGTTTCCACCAGTACCGGCAAAGCGCCGGCATTGTGGATGGCACCGGGAACCGGTGCCAGGGTAAAGGCGTTGCACAACACCTTGTCGCCGGGCTGAACCCCAACCGTACGCATGGCAATGTGCAGCGCATAGCCACCCGAGGCACAGGCAAGGCAATAGCGGCTGCCCAGATAATCGGCAAATTCCCGCTCCAGCAATTCGGTTTCCGTCGGCTCGCCGGCCAGAGAATTGTACCGATGCAGACGGCCACTGCGCATGACTGCGATGGCCTGCTCGATGCCATCTTCAGGAATGGGCTCTTGCTGGGTGAAAGACTTATTGAATGTCGTCATGGCTTCTCTCCGGGCAGGTGCCGGTGGGCACCTGCCTGTCTGACTCAGCAGTAGCGCTTTTGGTTATAGACGTTGAAATCCCACTCGGTTTCGGGGAAGTACTTGCGCAAGCGCCAGTCGCAGGCCCGGGCATGACCTTCCATGCCTTCGGTACGGGAGATGCGGGAACCGGCCGCGCTGAACACCAGATTGGCCTCTTCGCTCAGCTCCTGATAAGTCAGCACTTTCATGAACTTCTGCACATTCAGCCCGCCGCTGTAACGTGCGGCTTTCCTGGTCGGCAGAATATGGTTGGTGCCGGAGCACTTGTCGCCGTGCGACACCGTGCTGCCTTCGCCCAGGAACAGGGAGCCGTAGTTGTTCAGATTGGCTTTCCACCACTCCAGATCGTCGGCCAGCACCTGCAGGTGCTCACAAGCCCATTCGTCACTGATTTTGGCCACTTCTTCGCGGCTGTCACCCAGAATCACCACACCGTGATCACGCCAGGCCGCTTCGCAGACATCGGCGTTGGGCATGTCGGCAATCACCTTGGGCATGATCTCGAGCACCTGCTCACCCAGCTCCCGGCAGTCGGTAAACAACCAGACCGGTGAGTTGGGACCGTGCTCGGCCTGCGACACCAGATCCACCGCTATGGTCATGGGGTCGGCATCTTTATCGGCAATAATCGCCGACTCGGTGGGGCCAGCGAACACATCGATACCCACCTCGCCAAACAGCATACGCTTGGCCTCGGCCACGTAGGCATTGCCCGGTCCCACCAGAATATCGGCCGGCTTGCCGGTAAATAGGCCATAGGCCATGGTGGCGATGGCATGCACGCCGCCCATTTCCAGAATCACATCGGCACCGGCCACATGCATGGCATAGGCCACGGCTGGATTGATGCTGTCGCCCCGTGGTGGTGAACAGGCCACGATAAACGGCACGCCGGCCGCCTTGGCCGTGGCCACACTCATCAGTGCCGACGCGGCGTGGGCATAACGGCCGCCGGGTACATAACAACCGGCACAGTCAACCGGCAGAATCTGCTGGCCCAGACGAACTCCGGCTTCGGTTTCAATTTCAAAGGGTTGCAAGCTGTCACGCTGGGCTTCGGCGAAACGCCGGATCTGACGATGGGCAAAGTCGATATCGTCCTTGACCCGCTGGGGTACCTGCTCGATCAGCGCCAGCTTCTTCTGCTCGGACAGCACGAAGTCACCCTGCCACTGATCAAACTGTTTGGCGTATTCACGTACAACCGGCTCGCCCCGTTGCTTGATGCGGATCAGCATATCCTTCACCACCGCCTGAATACGCTCGTCTTCCTGCGCAACTTCGTCTTCTGCCGCCGCTCTTTTAAGATATTCCATGGTATGACACCTGTTAAAAAGAAAGCTCTGGTTAGCCACAAGGCATGCTGCCCTTGCCGGCTCCTTCAGGAGGAGCCGACAAAGCACCTTAACAATATTTAGGCAAATTGAAGACATCGCGGTAGCCAAACAGCGCCTGGCTGCCACCGGTATGCAGGAACACGATGTTCTCGCCTTTCTTGAAATGGCCCTTGCGAATCAAGTCGATAAGGCCGGCAGCGCCTTTACCGGAATAGACCGGATCCAGCAGAATGCCTTCGTGGCGGGCAAACAGCTCGATGGCTTCCAAAGTACTTTCGGCCGGAATGCCGTAACCGGCACCAACATAGTCACAGTTGGCGACCACGTCTTCGCGCTTGATAGCACCGGGAATGCCCAGTTTCTCGGCGGTACGTTCTGCCAGACGGAACACATTGGCTTCCTGCTGCTCACGGGGTACCCGCACGCCGATGCCGAGTACCGGGATCTGGCTGTTGCTGCCGTACAGGCCGGTCACCAGACCAGCCTGGGTGCCGGCCGAGCCGGTGGCGTGCACCAGATGGTCGATACGCAGTCCGCGATCATTGGCCTGTCCCAGCAGTTCCAGCGCACAATTGACGTACCCCAAGGCACCAATCTCGTTGGAGCCACCACCGGGAATGATATACGGCTTCTTGCCTTCGGCTTTCAGCTTGGCCGCCAGCTCTTCCATCGCCGCATTCATGTCGGTACCGCCGGGATACTTGCGCAGCTGGCCGCCAAACAGCTGATCCAGCATGACGTTGCCGTTGTAGTTGTAATCGGCATCTTCGGATCCGGTGCGATCTTCCAGCAGGATATGACAATCCATTTCCAGCTTGGTGGCGATGGCCACGGTCTGGCGGGCATGGTTGGACTGGGTCGCGCCCTGGGTAATGATGGTGTCGGCGCCCTGCTCCAAAGCATCGGCCATCAGGAATTCCAGCTTGCGGGTCTTGTTGCCGCCACCGGCCAGGCCGGTACAGTCATCACGCTTGATCCACAGGGTGGGACCATCCAGCAACCTGGTCAGCTGAGGCATCGGCTCGAGCGGGGTATTGAGGTGGGCGAAATGAAGACGCGGGTAACGGGCCAAAAGCATAAATAACACTCCTTTATTATTTTGCGAACATCACAAGTACAATCCGATAACATCCACATACTGAAATAGGATGCCCTGATCGACCAATGCTATCTTGGCTTCACCAACGATTACTTTTCGGTATACCCGGCATTAAAAAACGCACAAAGGATTGATTGGAATGGAATTAAAGTGGTTAAAAGACTTTGTGGCATTGAGTGAAAACGGCAGTTTTTCGAAGGCAGCCGAAGCACGCTTCGTGACGCAGCCCGCCTTTAGCCGGCGTATTCGTTCGCTGGAAAACTGGCTCGGCATTTCCCTGGTCGACCGGGACAAATATCCGACCACCCTCACCGTGACCGGCCTGGCGTTCGTTGAAGAAGCGAAACGGATGATCCACGATACCTACCGGGTACGGGAACGACTGCAGGGACAGGAATCACGCCAAAGCCTGGTGTTTTTTTCCCAGCATTCGCCGGCGGTGTCGTTCTTTCCGCACTGGATAAGAACGCTGGAACCGCTGGTAGGCACCACGCTGGTGAAGCTGAATGCCGGCAACCTGCACGACGTGATGGAGTCTTTCATGGCGGGGATGGGCGATTTTCTGCTCAGTTTTTCTTCCGGCGAAAACATCGTCCAGCTGTCACGCAACGATACCAGCTGTATTCAGGTCGGCACCGACAAGCTGGTGCCGGTATCGGCGGTGAAGGGCAATGGCTCGCCACTCTATTCAATAGACAGCCATGTGCCCTTCAAACTGCTTGCCTACCCCGATGATTCCTATCTGGGGAGCATCGTCAAGGAGCAGTGTCTCAGCAAACTTCCACCCGACATTCAATATACGACGGTCTGCGAAAATGCTCTGGCCGAGGGGCTGAAGGCGATGGCGGTTCAGGGTTATGGGGTAGCCTGGCTACCGTCCAGCCTGATCCAGAGCGAACTGCACAACAAGCAGCTGGTGGTGCTGGACGCGCCGCTGAACGCGGTCGCACTGAAGATCCTGCTTTATCGATTCCGGCATACGGTCAAGCCCGAGGTAGATACCTTCTGGAAGTACCTGCTCGAGCTGTACAATCACGGTTATTCCTGACCCGCTCGCCCACCGCTACCGAAAGCCGAATGGCATTCCGATAGCGGCCGAAAACATCAGCCCAGCGTGACTTCGTAGCCGGTGAATTTGCGCAGGTTAATCACTCCGGTGTCGAGCATCAGATACTGGCCCTTGATGCCGAGCAGGGTACCCGAAACCACCGGGTTCTTGTCGAAGTTGTGGCTGGCGATTTTGGTCGGGTATTCCAGCACCGGATAGCTCAGTTCCACTATCTCTTCGTCCAGCACGGTCACCGCGTCTTCGCCATATTTCAGCAGCAAATCGCCGATCTTCTGCTTTATTTCCGGCAGTAACCGCGCGGCTTCGGCTTTCAGATCCATATCGGCTTCGCCGCCCTTGAGCATGGCGCGCCAGTTGGTCTTGTCTGCCACCATCTCGGCCAGCGCCACTTCCACCAGACCGGAGAGCTGACGGGTCGCTACCCGCAAAATGGGCAACGCCTGGGTGGCGCCCTGATCGATCCAGCGGGTCGGCACCTGGGTATGGCGGGTAATGCCCACCTTCAGGCCCGAGGTGTTTGCCAGGTACACGATGTGCGGCACCATGCAGTGGCTGTCGCCCCATTCGGGCTCGCGGCAGGTACCTTCAAAATAGTGGCAGGTCTCCGGCTTCATCACGCACATGTCGCAGCGGGCCAGCTTCTTCATGCAGGGAAAGCAGTGCCCCTGAGAATAACTCTTGCTGGTTTTGCGGCCACAGGCCTCGCAATAGATCTTGCCGGTGTGGGTCAGCGTCAGCGTCTGCCCCAGCAAGGGATTGAGATCGACGCGGTGCTCGCCCAGCGCCAGCTGGTAAGCCACGGGAGCCGCCAGGCTGGCGGGCATTTTAATCAGGGTGCCGGTAAGGTTGCTCATGCTGCTTGGTTTTCGGTAGTGAATTTGGCGGTACTGTAACAGCCGACGCCAGCCAACGCACCCGCCGGACGCTCCTTTGGCAGCCCTGCCCCGTCGCCCCCATACTCGAGGAACAGACCAACCCGAGGAGTACAGTACATGGCGCACATTCATTCCCCTCGTCTTACTCACCTTGCCCTGCACGTGCGGGATCTCGACGCTTGCCTGCATTTTTACCGGGATTTTTGCGGCATGGTCGAAACCCACCGCCGGCACAGCGGCAAGCAGACCATCGTCTGGCTGGCGGAGCCGGGGCGGGAGCAGGACTTTGTATTTGTGCTGATGAGCGGCGGTGAGGATCTGCAGTTATCCGACCTCGACTATCGCCATTTCGGCTTCGCCCTGGCCAGCCGGGCGGCGGTGGACGACATTGCCCGCCGGGCCGAGGCCGTCGGCTGCCTGATCTGGCCGCCCCGAGACGAGCCTTATCCGGTAGGCTATTACTGCGGCGTAAAGGATCCCAACGGCAACTACGTGGAATTCAGCTTCGGTCAGCCACTGGGACTGCCCGAGGAGTAAACTCTTCGCCTACCCCTCAGCGTTCTATCGACTCAGGGCCGTTGCCGCCTCTGTCGTGGTGTCGGCGACAAAATCCACCGCCCCTTCGGCCGTGATCTGCTGTACGCACACCGGCTCACCCTGTTCGTTGAAACGCACATAACCGATGCCGGAACGATTCAGCAATCGCTCGCCTTTTGACGCCGAGACTGGCGGATGCGGGGTGATTTCCAATCGCCGCCGGCGGGTAAACCAGTTCAGCGGTGAGCGGGGGGAATAGAGCCAGCGGTTGAGCCGGTCCAGCACGTCCAGCAGCCGGGCCGGAAACTCGTTCTTGATGCCGCTGCTGGTGATCTGCCAGATATGCGGCTCGCCACCCCGATGCCTGAGCTTGATGTCGTACATGAAGGAGTAATGCACGTCTCCCGACAGGATCACGTAATTGGCCGGGGTGCGGGCATGACGGAAGATGTTGAGGATCACGTTGGCGGTGCCCTTGTGAGCCATCCAGTTTTCCGCATCCACCAGTAACGGCTTGCCGAACCAGGTGAAGATCTTCTGGATCACCTCGATAAGCTTGACCCCAAACACCGGTGTCGGAGACACGATCACCACCGCATCATGGTGTAGCAGCTCGCCCTGCAGCTCGGTCAGCGCCTCCCAGTCCATCAGCCCAGAAGGGTGTTCAAAATTGGACTCGGCGCGCCAGCGACGGGTGCGGGTATCCAGCACCAGCAACTTGGGGCTGGTCGGCAGATGATAGTGCCAGCGTTCGAATTTCAGCAGATGATCGATCAGTTGATCCTGTTGCTGGGCTTCCGGCTTTTGGCTCCAGGCGGCAAGCAACGCCAGCGGCTCTCCCTTGAAGGCATCCGGATCATTACCCCAGCCCTGACAGATCGCATAGCCCACCAGCGCATTACCGATGATCCGGCGAGAAAAAGGGTGGCCGTAGGCACTCTGCTCCCAGGCCGCGGTCAGGTTCCAGTCGTCGGTGACGTCGTGATCGTCGAAGATCATCAGGGTCGGCAGGTGTGCCAGCAGGCGACGCACCGCCGGCAAACCGTCCACAAAGGCCGCCAGCCGAGTGCGCTCGTTCTGGTATTGCTGCTGCCGCTCGGGGCTTAATTCCGGCTGATAATCCGACAGCGCCCGCCAGGGCTCCGGTGACCAGACCAGCAGATACATGGCCAGTACCTCGGCCAGGGTGATCAGGTGATTATCGGCGCTGCTGGTGGTAAAGATGGGCTTGCGCACGCCTTCGAAAAAACGCTGCTGCAGCGACTGGTTGCTTTGATTTTCGGGCAGCAGCTCGCTGCGACGATAGTAATTGAGCGGGCTGGCGAACAGTTCTTCGCTGTTGGCAACCAGGGCGCCGTCCAGGGTTTCCGGATACAGCCCCAGCTCTTCAATCAACTGATGAATGGCGGTCAGCATGGGGCCGGCTACGTCGTCCGCATAAATCTGATCGCCGCTCAGCATCAAGACCGCCGGGCGCTTGAGCGGCTGCTGGTGACATTGTTCCAACCAGCCATCGGCCGCCACCAGGCCATCGGGCGCGGCGTGATGAGGCTTGCGGCAGGAGCCGTGCAGTATTTCTTCCAATCGGCTGCGGATCACCAGCTGCGGCAGGCTTTCGCCCGGGTAACACAGCTCCGGCGCCCAGTCGGCCATGCCGTGCCATTCATCCTGTGCCGACTCACGCCACTGCAGATCGTAGGCCACCAATGTGTCGGCCGGCAGCGGTGTATCGAGTTCGAGATCCAGTAATTGAATAAAGCAGCGTTCTCCGACCTGCAGTTCTTGTTGCCGGTCTCCGCTGAATTCCAGTGGGCTGCGTTCGGGCAGCAGCAACCGAAATTGCAGCGGGGTTCGGCTGGCCAGCCAGAATACCAGCCGTTCGCAACTGGTCCGGCGCAGTATGGGGCCGGCGAGAATGGTGGAACGCATGTTGTGCTCGAAGAGTAAGGTCATGCCCGCATCATAACGGGGCCGGTTGTCACTTGAAAAGACAAGCCGCTCAAGCTGCGCCCGAGTCTGCCGTTAATATGTTCTCAATGGCGCACTATATTGTCTTAAATTGCGGGTTCCTATGTTAGTTTCAATGACAAAGGGAAGGCAAAATGATACAAGATTGTGAACAACTGATAACACAGTGAGATCAAGGATGAACCGACTTTCCATCAGGCAAAAAATACTGCTGCTGGCACTGCTGCCACTGACGCTGCTCGCCGCCGTCAGCACCTGGGTCAATGTGAACCAGTCGCTGCGGCTCAAGGAGTTGAGCGGTGAAAGCCTGCATCGCTCTTTGTTCGACGCACGCAAGCAACAGCTGGCCAATTACATGGAACTGGCGGTGAGTGGCATCAGCCCCCTGCTGCAACAAGGCAATATCGACGCCGCCAAGGCGCAGCTGCGCCGGCTGCGCTTCGATAACGGCAGTGGCTACTTCTTTGTTTATAACGGCGAAGGGGTGCAGGTGGTCAGTGCCGATAACCCGGCGCGGGAAGGTAACAACTATCTCGGCTCCACCAGCCCGGACGGACGCCATCTGGTACAGGAATATGTCAGCCTGGGTCGCCAGGGCGGCGGTTACGTTGAATACAGCTGGCCGAGACCGGACTCGACCCAGGGCGCGCCCAAGCTGGCCAACATTACTCCGATTCCGGGTACCGACTGGCTGCTCGGTACCGGCTTCTACATCGATGATCTGCAGGCCACCGTGGCCGGGCTGGAGCAGGAACTCTCCGCCTCGGTACGTCAGGGCCTGATCAATTCCGCCCTGTCGGCCGCCCTGTTGCTGGCACTGATTGCCGCCGCCGGTCTGGTCATGGCACGCAGCATTCACGCTCCCATCCGTCAGGCGGTATCCACCATGGAAGATATTGCCCGGGGTGAAGGCGATTTAACCCGCCGGCTCGATACCGGCCATGGCCATGAGCTGGGCGTACTGGCCCGCTCTTTCAACCACTTTGCCGGTCAGATCAGCGCCCTGGTACAAAGCACCCGCCAGTCGGCCGATACCCTGCAGGAAGCCAGTGCCGAGCTGCAGCGCTTTATGGATGAAACCGAAACCGGCATCAGCCGCCAGCATCACGAAAGCGATCAGCTGGCCACCGCCATGAATCAGATGTCGGCCACCGCCCAGGAAGTGGCCGCCAGCGCCGCCCAGGCCGCCGATGCGGCCCGTCAGGCAGAACTTCAGGTCTCGGGTGCCCAGCAGCTGCTGCAGGGAGCCATCACCGTCATCGACGGGCTGGAAAGCCAGGTCGCCAGCGGGGTGGAAATCATTCAACGACTGGGGCTGGAGTCGGAGCAGATTGGCTCGGTACTCGACGTGATCCGCGGTATTGCCGAACAGACCAACCTGCTGGCGCTCAACGCCGCCATCGAGGCGGCCCGGGCCGGCGAGCAGGGCCGTGGTTTTGCGGTGGTGGCCGACGAGGTACGCACCCTGGCCGGACGCACCCAGAGCAGCACCGAAGAAATTCACAACATGATCAACCGATTGCAGCAGGGCTCGAAGGAAGCGGTACAGGCCATTGAAAGCATTCGGGATCGCAGCAGCCACACGGTAACCGAAGCCCGCCGCATCGACGATGCGCTGGTCGATATCGGCACCGCGGTCAACACCATCAACTGCATGAACGAACAGATTGCCAGCGCCGCCGAAGAGCAGACCCAGGTGTCGGAAAGCATCAACGTCAACGTGCACCAGATTGTGGCCATTGCCGAGCAAACCAATGCCGGCTCCCGCGCCGCCAGCCAGACCAGCCGGCAGGTTGGCGAGCTGGCCAACAGCCTGCAGCAACTGGTGGGCCGCTACCGCACCAGCTGATCCCAGGACCGGATAGCCGACAAGAAAAGCGGGTTAACGTGCGCCAGCCAGAATAACTGTTCTGCGCTGGCGCAACTCGTTGGAGAACAAACCACGCGCTTGCGGATCAATCGGTGGCTTCGGCCCTCGCCCTTCTTTACCATGGGCTCAGTGTCTTATCGGGAATCACCGTCACCATGCGCGAAAAAATCGAACAACGTTCATTTCTGTTTATGCTGCTGTTGGTCAGCCTGCTGTTTGTGCTGCTGCTCAGGCCTTTCTGGGGCTCCATTTTCTGGGCCTGTGCCATCGGCGTTATCTTCTCCCCCTTGCAGGATCGCATTCTGCGCCTGATTGGTCACAAGCCCAATCGCGCCGCCCTGCTGACCCTGCTCATCTGCATGGTCATCGTGGTGATGCCGGTGCTGCTGATCGCCACCTCTTTCATTCAGGAGGGACTGGCGCTCTACCAGCGTATCGACCAGGGCGAGACAAATCCGGCCACCTGGCTAGAACAGATGCGCCATGCCTTTCCGCTGTTGCCCGAGCTGTTTGAACGGCTGGGTGTCGATGTCGACAGCATTCGTCAGAAGCTGTCCGAGGGTGCCGTTGCCGCCAGCAAGATGATGGCAGAAAAGGCCCTCTCCGCCGGTCAGAGTACCTTCACCTTCCTGATGAACGTGGCACTGATGCTCTACCTCAGCTTCTTTTTGCTGCGTGACGGCAATTATCTGATCGAGGTGCTGGTCAAGGCGCTGCCGCTGGGCGATGCCCGTGAGCGTCGGTTGTTCAGCAAGTTTTCGGAAGTCACCCGGGCCACCGTCAAGGGCAACATCCTGGTCGCCATGGTACAGGGTGCATTGGGGGGCTTTATCTTCTGGGCGCTGTCCATTCCCGGCCCTCTGCTGTGGGGGGTGGTGATGGCCTTTCTGTCGTTGATTCCGGCGGTGGGAGCGGCTCTGGTATGGTTGCCGGTGGCGCTGTATCTCTATGCTACCGGCGACTGGATTGCCGGCTCGGTGCTGGCCGGCTTTGGCGCCCTGGTGATTGGCCTGGCCGATAATGTGCTGCGCCCTGTGCTGGTCGGTCGCGACACCAAGCTACCCGATTATCTGGTGCTGTTTTCCACCCTCGGCGGACTGAGTCTGATGGGCATCAATGGCTTTGTGATTGGTCCGCTGGTGGCGGCACTGTTTCTGGTGGTCTGGGATATTTTCACCCATGAGTTCAACGGCGAGGATCCGTATAAATCATGAAGTGTGAGGTGTAGGCGGCGGAGTGTGAGCTAACGGAAAATTTCCTCTTGCCTGACGGCAAGAGGAAAAGGGCACAACTTAGTCGAGCTCGATGCTGAGCTGAATGGACTCATCAAAGAAGAATTCGTCACAGTTGTTGCCGGGACCACTGCGGTCTACCACCAGGAACTCGTCGTCATCGCGCAGCGCCATGATCGGGTGGTGCCAAACGCCACGGTGATAGTTAACACCCTGACGCGCGCTGGCGCGGAAGGCGCGTACCGTGCTGGGGTCGATGTTCATGCTGCCGTCGCCAACGGGCGCAACTACCAGCAGAAACTCGTGGCCGAACAGCGGGATAAAGGACTGGGAACCGAAGGGATGACGCTCCAGCATTTTAACCTGCAGCGGGTATTCCAGGGTCTTGGCCCGGAAAATATTGATAATGCCCTGGCCTTCTTCGTCCAGTTGCACATCACCCAGCTTGTGATAACGACGGGTAGAACCGTTGTTGATCATGAAGTAGTCGCGGCCTTCAGATTCGATCACGTCGCCAAAGGGGGCGAACGCTTCTTTGGTCAGCGGCTCGATCTTGAGAGTCTTGATCATTTCTGTCTCCGAAAACGAATAAAAAAAACGGGGTGACCAGCACCCCGCCTCTCTAATTACATAGCGCTCAGTCGAAACTCGGCTATTTTATTGATTTCTTTGACCGCACGAGCGAATTCGGTGTCGTAGTCGTTATGAATACGCTCTTCGAATGCCGCCAGGATCTGGTGCCGGTTAGAACCCTTTACCGCCATGATGAACGGAAACTGGAACTTTTCCTTATAGGCATTGTTCAGCTCGGTGAAACGGGCAAATTCTTCGGCGTTACACTCGCTGATGCCGGCGCCGGCCTGCTCGTTGGTAGAGGCTTCGGTCAGCTCGCCGCGCTGGGCTGCCTTGCCGGCCAAATCCGGGTGAGCATTGATCAGGTCGAGCTGTGCTTGCTTGTCGGCATTGCTCATCACTGCGGCCATGCGGCTGTGCAGCTGTTCGATGTTGTCATCTTCCGCAGTCAGGCCTTGATCGAAGGTCTGCTCGGCCACCCAGGGAGAGTGCTCGTAGATGTCGGCGAACGCGGCCACAAACTCTTCACGGCTCATGGTGCTAGGAGTACAGGTAGTAAAACGGCTCATTACTTGTTTCCTTCATAGGGGTGGTGCTCGTGCCAGTGCTTGGCAATGTCGATGCGGCGGGTAAACCACACCTGATCGTGACTGCGGGCGTACTTGATGAAACGCTCCAGACCCGCCATACGGCCGGGACGACCCAGAATGCGACAGTGCATGCCGATAGACAGCATCTTGGGCGCTTCGGCTCCCTCTGCATACAACACGTCGAACGAGTCTTTCAGATACTGGAAGAACTCTTCGCCGTTGTTATAGCCATTCAGGCCAAAACGCATGTCGTTGGTGTCCATCACGTACGGGACCACCAGGTGGCCTTTGCCGTTGTTGTCGACCCAGTAAGGCAGATCATCGGCGTAGGAGTCGGAGTCGTACAGGATGCCTTCGTCTTCCATCACAATCTTGCGGGTGTTGGGGCTGTCGCGGCCGGTATACCAGCCTTGTGGGCGCTGACCACACACGCGCTCGAAGATTTCCATCGCTTTATGGTAGTGCTCGCGCTCTTCTGCTTCGTCTTTGAACTGATAAGAAATCCACTTGTAGGCGTGAGAGCAGATCTCGTGACCTTCATCCATGAACGCCTGGGCTACCTCGGGATAACGCTCGATGGCGGTGGCCACGGCGAAGATGGTCATGGGAATGTCGTAACGCTTGAACAGACGCAGCAGACGCCATACGCCGGCACGGCTGCCATACTCGTAGATGGATTCCATGCTCATGTGACGCGCATCGGGGAACGCCACTGCGGTCGGCATTTCGGACAGGAAGGCTTCAGATTCGCCATCGCCATGCAATACGTTGCGCTCACCGCCTTCTTCGTAGTTCAGTACAAAGTTAATGGCGATACGGGCTTTGTTCGGCCACTTGGGGTGAGGCGGGTTGGCACCATACCCGACGAGATCGCGAGGATAGTCGTTATTTTGGCTCATCGGAAAAACTCCTTGAAACGCAGGTTAAGACACCAGCCGAGACAAGAATTTGCAGAGGGCTGGCCAGTCATGGTAATGATTTTATTGTATACAATAGAACCAATATATGTAAATAACAGGTTTGATTTTTGTATCCGCTCTCGCGGGAAATCTTGCTTTGAACCACCAAAGCAAAGACAATCCTGTCTTATCAGGATAATGAAGAACACAGTGGTGTCGGCAATTGTAAACATATTGCACACCAATGTTAACTAAATGTGGATCTTGAACATTATCTTGATGTAAAATTACTTCTGTCGCCGCATCCTTCTGCGCCAACCGGCCGGAAAAATGCGAAGGCAGTACCTTGATTTAATGAAGACGCTAATACGCGCAAGGTAACGAAACCATGGGAAGATTAACCACACACATTCTCGACGCCTCCAAAGGCCTGCCCGGTTCCGACATCAAAATCGAACTGTATCGGGTTGAAGGTGAACACACCACGCTGATCAACACCGTGTACACCAACAGCGATGGCCGTACCGACGCTCCGGTACTGGAAGGCGAAGACTATGTGCCCGGTAAATACCAGCTGGTATTCCATACCGGTACTTATTTGAGAGCATCCGGCGTTGAGCTGCTCGAGCCCGCCTTCCTGGATGACGTGGTTATCCGTTTCGGCATCGCCGCCGGTCAAGAGCACTACCACGTACCCCTGCTGATCTCACCTTACAGCTACTCTACCTACAGAGGCAGTTAACGGGTAGGGACAGCTTCTGTCAATGCCGGCCGATAAAACGCCGGCATTGACAGTCTGCCACCTAATTTATTCGAGGATTTCCGGTCATGGAAAATGCCAAACATGAGTCAACCCAGCAAGCCATTCCTGTTTCTCAGGGCGTGCTGGACAAGTGGTTTAAGTTAAGTGCCCACGGCACTACCATCAAGACCGAGCTGATTGCCGGCCTGACAACTTTTATCACCATGGCCTACATCATCTTTGTTAACCCCAACATCATGGCCGCCTCGGGCATGGATGCCGGCGCCGTCTTCGTTGCGACCTGCATCGGTGCCGCCATCGCAACTCTATTCATGGGTCTGTACGCCAACTGGCCGGTCGGCCTGGCACCGGGTATGGGCCTGAATGCCTTCTTCGCCTTCACCGTGGTCGGCGAAATGGGTTACAGCTGGGAGATAGCGCTTGGCGCCGTGTTCTGGTCCGGCGTGATTTTTACCGCAATGAGTTTCTGGAAGATTCGTGAATGGGTACTGGACGCCATTCCCGAGTCTTTACGCTTCGCCATGACCGCCGGCGTAGGCCTGTTTCTGGGTCTGGTCGGCCTCAAGACCGCCGGCATAGTCGTGCCCAGCGAGGCCACCATGGTTACCCTGGGTGACTTTACCCAGCCCAGCGCCTGGCTGGCTGCGGCCTGCTTCCTGATCATCGCCGCTCTGGCTCATCGCCGAATCTTCGGGGCTGTGCTGATTGGCGTGATTGGCGTGACCCTTATCGGGCTCTCGATGGGCATAGTGGAATACAACGGCGTGTTCGCCATGCCGCCCAGCATAGCGCCGACCTTGATGAAGCTGGATATCATGGGCGCACTGGATGTGGGCATGATCACCGTGATCCTGTCGTTCCTGTTCGTGAACATGTTCGATACCGCCGGCACCCTGATGGGGGTGGCCGAACGGGCTCATCTGCGTCGGCCGGATGGCACAATCGAAGGCCTGAAAAAATCGCTCAAGGCCGACAGTGCTTCTTCCGTCATCGGCACCTTCGTCGGCTGCCCACCGGTTACCAGCTATGTGGAAAGCGCCGCCGGCGTCGCCGCCGGTGGTCGCACCGGCCTGACCGCCGTCACCATTGCCGCGCTGTTCCTGCTGTCCATGTTCCTGGCTCCGCTGGCGGGCATGATTCCGTCCTACGCCACCGCCGGTGCCCTGCTCTACGTGGCCTTCGCCATGATGAGCAGCCTGGCCAAGATAAAGTGGGACGATTATACCGAGATGGCCCCGGCCGCCATTACCGCCCTGATGATGCCGCTGACCTTTTCCATCGCCAACGGCATCGCCATGGGCTTTGTCAGCTACGCCGTACTCAAGCTGGCCACCGGCCAGGCGAACAAGGTCTCGGTCGGCGTCTATGTGCTGAGCATCGTGTTTATCGCCAAGTTCATTTATATGTAAGACAAGTGCTACAAATATCGAGGGCGGCTAAGGCCGCCCTTTTTTGTTCACCCGCACGCCCCACCATGGTTTCCGCCGACCTCTCGTCACTGGCTTAATATCAACCCACCCCGCTACACTCATTCATCATCATCTGCATATCGCTCTCTGTACGCTGGCACGCCAACGCTCTACCAAGCAGCCCATTGGCGATATAATTCTCCGTCGTTGTTGCTCCGGCAGAAGAAACCGATGCCCTTGCTCGTCGAACATGCTGTTATATGCAGCAGGGCCATAACATTCCAAGGAAGTTGATATGAGAAAAATACCACACGCAAAGCGCACCCCACTGGCCGTGGCGATGGCCGCCTTGCTGACCATGCCGATGATGGCTCAGGCCGACACGTCGAACGCCCTGCCCAGCGAAGTAAAAAACCAGATCGAGAAAGTAACGCCCAAGGTGGTGTCCTGGCGCCGGGATATTCATCAGCATCCGGAGCTGGGCAACCGGGAAACGCGTACCGCCGCCCTGGTGGCCGAGCACCTGAAATCACTGGGCATGGAAGTCAGAACCGACATCGCCCATACCGGTGTGGTTGGTATTCTGAAAGGTAGTAAACCCGGTCCGGTGGTGGCTCTGCGCGCCGACATGGACGCGCTGCCGGTCACCGAAGCCACCGGGTTGCCGTTCGCCTCAAGTATCCGAACCCAGTATAACGGCGAGGAAGTGGGCGTGGCCCATGCCTGCGGTCACGATATGCATGTGGCCATACTGATGGGCACCGCGCAGGTACTGGCCGAGACAAAAGACGAACTGGCCGGTACCGTGATGTTTGTGTTTCAGCCGGCTGAGGAAGGTCCGCCGGCAGGCGAGGAAGGCGGGGCCGAGCTGATGCTGAAGGAAGGTATTTTCGACGAGCTCAAGCCTGACGCCATGTTCAGCCTGCATGTGATGGCGACGCCGCTCGGTCAGCTTGCCGTGCGAACCAAGGGACAACTGGCTTCCGCCGACACCCTGCGTATCGAAATCACCGGCAAGCAAACCCATGGCGGCATGCCCTGGAACGGGGTAGACCCGGTTGTTACCGCCAGTCAGGTGGTACTGGGGCTGCAGACCATCACCTCCCGCCAGCTCGATGTGACCAAGACGCCATCCGTCATTTCCATTGGTTCCATCAAGGGCGGCGTGCGCAGCAACATCATTCCCGACAAGGTGGTGATGGAAGGGACCATTCGCACCTTCGACAATGACACCCGCGCCGATATTCACCAGCGCATCGAACAGACAGCGGTGAATATTGCCAAGAGTGCCGGCGCCAGCGCCAAGGTCAGCTTTGGTGGCGGTATTCCGGCGACCATCAATGATCCCGACCTGACCGCAACCATGCTCCCGACCCTGCAACGCATCGCCGGTGACCATTTCGTCGAAGCCGACCGCAGCATGGCGGCCGAAGACTTTGCCTTCTTCGCCGAGCAGGTGCCCAGCATGTATGTCTTCCTCGGGGTCAATCCGCAAGACCCGGCGAAGGTTCATCCCAACCACTCACCCGAGTTCAACCCCGATGAACGAGCCCTGCCCATCGGCGTCGGCACCATGGCCGCGCTGGTACTGGACTACGGCAAACTGCATCAGTCACCCGGCAGCCAGTAACGGGTGACACTATCAGGCCGCTCATGCCCGCCAGCGCATGAGCTGGCCCGAATTCCATACTACAACGCCGCCAGCCGCCGACGGATTTCCTCCATCTTGGCGTGCATCACCTGCTCCAGATGGGCCAGGTTTTCGACAATCTCTGTCTTGGCATCCGCCGGTGGCGTTTCTCCCAACAAACGGTTCAGTTCGCTCTGAGCCTGGCCCAGCACCGCCTGGTCGTCCGCTGCAAAGCCGAACTTGAGACTGGCCGGCTGTATGCCTTCTTTGGCCGGATGAAAATAGACCTTCAGTTCATCTTCACCCGCCGCATGGCGCACCGTAAATCGTGCGATATCATCGATATCCGTGATACCCATGGCGGTCAAGGTTGGAAATTCGGACATGGACATAGAACTACCCCGTTGCAGATGAATCCGGCCGACACACTAAATTTACAGCCCGTTAACAAAGGCTCACGCTAATGGCCTTTGCCTCCATCGGCTAGA
Organism: Gammaproteobacteria bacterium; assembly: GCA_018222825.1. Classification (GTDB taxonomy): domain Bacteria; phylum Pseudomonadota; class Gammaproteobacteria; order Enterobacterales; family Aeromonadaceae; genus Oceanimonas. Next base: position 25,271 of record JAAEZO010000007.1, on the reverse strand, counting down.
GCCAGAGACTCGACACTGATAAGGCCAGCGTTCCTGGCCCCAGGCTAACCGACGAGCTGGTTCTAACGTGGGGCCGTCAGGCTCTCTAGATTGCCAGTCATACCCAGCCGAATAGCCACAGGAGTGACCATGTCAGAGAAGACCGAGCTGAATATCTCATTGAGCAGCGACACCGCCCGTCTGTTTGCCGAATACGAGGCCTTTACCCGAGTGTCGCCGGAAGTGTATGTGCAGCAGTTGATCGAAAAGACGATGCCGACCCTGGAAGCCATGGTAGGCGCCTTGCGTGATGCCAATGGCGATGAAGAGGCGGTGATGGAGTTGTTTGGCAAGAAAATGGCAGAATCGATGCTGAAACAGCAACAAGCACTGACTTCCTGAGCCAGCATGATTACCAATGAAAAGGGGCGACCTTCGGCCGCCCCTTTTCGCTATTTCAGCGCGTCTATCTGTCGACGCAGCTCGTCCAGCTTGTCTTTCATTACCCGCTCCATATGCTCCAGATCGGCCAGCAGTTGCTGTTTGGTCTCCTGCAGCGAGGTTTTATCTTCAGTCGTTGCCTCGACCGGCTGCAGCAAGGCATGCAATTCCACCAGCGCCTGGCGCAATACCGGGCTGGTATCTTCCAGCTGATGCCAGGCATCGGTTTTTTGAAACTCGACCGGCACATTGGCCTTGGGCCGGGCGAAGGTAAACTTCTTGCTGCGTGACAGCAAGGAGCCGCTCGGGCGGTGATAATACACCTTGAGCACGTCGGCCCGGGCCTCGCGGCGCAGTCGGTAATGGCTGATGCTGTCGAAAGAGGTGATCCCCATCTGTTCCAGGGTCGGATATTGTGCTGTCATTCGGTTTTGCCCAAAAAGGTGATGCAACTAAAAGATGCCGTCACCAGCAAGGCGGTGGCAGCGTATCGGGGCATCCGAGCCGTGACCGTCGACGAAGACAGCGCCATACCTGGCGAGCGCGCTAGGCGATAGATGACGAAATTATAAGCGAGCCCCGTCGAAAAACGACAGGGCCAGATGCCGCAAGTGGCTGGAACCAGACGGTCAAACCGAGACCAGCAGCGTCTTCAGATGACAGAAGGCCTTGATGTTGAATCGTCCTTCCGGTGCCGGATTGAACCCGGACGGATATCCCTTGCCCTGATGAGGATCCATGTTGATCAAACTGCGGCCAAACGGCAACCGCCGTGCCAGCTGTTCTCCCTCGGTCAGATCCCGGCTCCAGATACTGGCGGTGCCGTCGGGCCCCAGTTCCCGGCAGAGATCGGTGATCGCATCCTGACTCGGCACCCGGATCACACAGGCCAGCGGCCCGCTCAGTTGCCGACGAAACACTTCCATCTCCGGCGCTACGCCGTCCAGCAGGGAGGCGGGATAATGCCAGCCCTCGCCTGCCGGCAGCTCACAGCCCACTACCGCCCGTGCGCCGGCGGCCAGCGCGGCGTTAACCTGCTGATGCAATTCATCCCGCTGCAAGCGGGTGGCCAGCGGACCCAGGGTCGAGCTATCTTGCTCCGGGTCGCCACATTGCAACTCGCTCAGCCGCGCCGACAGCCGAGCCACAAAGTCATCGGCAATACCCGGCGTCACGATAAATCCCCGCGCCGCATAACCCAGCTGGCCGGCATTGCGAAAACGTGAGCGCATGGCTGCCTCCACCGCCAGTTCCAGATCCACATCATCCAGAATGACATGCAGCTCGGTTTCATCCAGTTCCATCACTATCGGCTTCAGCTGCTGGCCGGCCAGTGCCGCCACCCGGCTGGCATCCTGCCGATTACCGCTGAACGCCAGCGCCTTCACTCTGGGGTCGGCAATCAGGCTGGCAACCTGTAGCTTGTCGATCAACAGGCTGAACACCAACCCCTGGGGGGCATCGGCCTCGGCCAGCAGCCATTCGATTTCCCGGGCACAGCGCGGCAGGTTCTCGGCCAGTTTCAGCAGCACCACGTTACCGGCCATCAGGGTCGGCGCCAGCATGCGAAACACCTGCCACAGCGGAAAACGCCAGGACGCCAGCAACAGCACGGTGCCCATCGGTTCGAAGGTGGTCATGCTGCGCGCCAGCGGCAGCATCGCCTGCCCCTGGGCGGCAAAATAGGTACATTCCAGCACACAGCGATCAACCTCGGCCAGGGCTTCACTCCGTAGTTTGCCCATCTCTCGCGTCATGGTCAGCGCCAGTCGCTCCCGGTTGGCCGAGAGCAAGGACGCCAGCCGGTTCAGCACGGCGCTGCGCTCGGCGAAGGTGCTCTGTCGCCATTCCTTCGCCACCGCATTACTCTGCTGCAGCCGTTGCTCAAGTTCGGCGGCAGACAGCGTTGCCACTCGCTCGGCTTCGCTTCCGGTCGCCGGGTGATACGAGATAAATGCCATAAAGTTTCTCCCTGTTTGCCGCTAAGGGTGCCGAACGGCACATTCATTTCGGCGAGGGACAACGCCACCGGTGATATAATAAGAAGGCATCATTTGTGCCTTACCGCCGATCCATGGTCACCATCACACCTTGTCGTGACGTTAGCCGGAGGCGAACGGCGCTACAACAGCCAGTTATCCTCGTTTGATAGAACCAAACAACAGCTTCAACGCCTATCGGGCCGGCGGGGACAGGCACACGACAATAAAAGGGAGATCAAGCATGGCAAACCAAGCCCAGGGCAAACCGGGTATCTGGGTTCGGCTGCTGCCGTTTCTGCAGTGGACACCGCTGGTCAATGGCGCCAGCCTGCGCGCCGACGCCCAGGCCGGGCTGACCAACGCCATTATCGTGCTGCCCCAGGGCGTCGCCTATGCCCTGATCGCCGGTTTGCCGCCGGAATACGGGCTGTACGCCGCCATCATACCGGCCATTATCGCCGCCCTGTTCGGCTCGTCCTGGCATCTGATCTCCGGCCCCACCGCCGCCATGTCCATAGTAGTGTTCACCTCGGTCAGCCCGCTGGCGGAGCCGGGAACCGCCGAATTTATTGCGCTGGCCCTGACCCTGACACTGATGAAGGGGGTCTTTCAGCTGGTGCTGGCCTCGGCGCGGCTGGGGGTGCTGGTCAACTTCGTGTCTCATTCGGTGGTGATCGGCTTTACCGCCGGGGCCGCCGTGGTCATCGTGGTCAGTCAGTTGCAAAATCTGCTGGGGCTGTCGTTGCACACCAAAGGCACCTTTACCGATAACGGCTGGCAGGTGCTCAGCCATTTATCCAGTGCCGATCCCTACAGTCTGGCGGTCGGGATGACTACTCTGGTCAGCTGCGTGCTGATTAAAAAATTGCTGCCGCGCTGGCCCAATATGCTGATGGCGCTGGCACTGGCCAGTGGCCTGGCCTTTATTCTCGACCCCGGCCAGCAGCACATCGCCATGGTGGGTGCCATTCCCGCCAGCCTGCCGCCCCTGAGCATGCCCGACCTCGGCTTCGGCAGCATCAGCGCCCTGTCTTCCGGCGCGCTGGCCATCAGCCTGCTCGGCCTGGTAGAAGCCTCCTCCATCGCCCGCGCCATCGCCAGCCGTTCTCATCAGCGGCTGGATGATAATCAGGAATTCATCGGCCAGGGCCTGTCGAATGTGGTCGGTGCCTTTTTCTCCTGCTATGCCTCCTCCGGCTCCTTTACCCGTACCGGCGTCAACTATACCTCCGGCGCCCGCACCCCGATGGCGGCGATTTTTGCCTCCCTTTTTCTGCTGCTCATACTGCAGCTGTTTTCCGGCATTACCGCCTGGCTGCCGGTGCCGGCCATGGCCGGCCTGCTGCTGGTGGTGGCCTGGAACCTGATTGATGTTCGTCATATCAAGCTGATTTTCCGCGCAGCCAAGTCCGAAACCACGGTACTGGTGGTCACCTTTGCCGCCACCCTGCTGGTGGCACTGGAATTCGCCATTTATGCGGGGGTGATACTGTCGCTGGTGTTCTACCTCAAGCGTACCTCCACCCCCCGTATCGTGAGCATATTGCCGGATCCGGATGCCAAGCATCCCTTCTTCGTCAGCGCCGAGAGCCGACGTCTGCCCTATTGCCCTCAGCTGCGCATTATCCGCATCGAGGGCTCGCTGTTCTTCGGTGCCGTCAACCATGTACAGGAATACCTGCAGAATATTCGCGAACCCCGCCTGCTGATCGTCGGCAACGGCATGAACTTCGTGGATATCGTCGGGGCCGAGCTGCTGCGGCAGGAATCGGTGCGCCGACGCGCGGCAGGCGGCGACCTCTATCTGTGCAACCTCAAGGTGGGGGTATTGCGGGTACTCAAACGCAACAACCTGATCGAGCAACTGGGTGAGGATCATATCTTTGCCAACAAGGGCCAGGCCATTCACCGCATTTACGATCAACTGGATCCGGCCGTCTGCAAGACCTGCACCGCCAGAATCTTCCAGGAATGTCATCTCGCCCCGCCCGGCGAAGGCGCCAGCGGCGACATCCCCATCACCCAACGAAAAGCCTGAACATTTTCGGCAGAGTGAACCCCTGCCGGTAACACACTGGCTACATCCCCCCGCGCCAACTGGCCCCTGTCCGTGCCGGTGGCGGCAGATACACTGTTAACAGTTTGTTTACCCGTATCGCCGCCGCCAACGAGGGCAGAACCATGACCAGTCTTATTCACGACCATCCCAGCCGGCTTGTGTCGGTACGCGAGCTGTTCAATATCGACTCCGACTTCAAGGTGCCGGTGTTCGATAACAAGGACGAGCACGTACCCGATATCGATCCGGCCTATTGCTTCAATCCCGATGTCACCATGGCCATTCTGGCCGGCTTTACCCGCAACCGGCGGGTACTGATTCAGGGCCTGCATGGCACCGGCAAATCCACCCATATCGAACAGGTCGCCGCCCGGTTGAACTGGCCCTGTGTGCGGGTCAATCTGGACGGCCATATCAGCCGGCTGGATCTGGTGGGCAAAGACACCATAGTGCTGAAAGACGGCAAGCAGATTACCGAGTTTCAGGAAGGCATAGTGCCCTGGGCCCTGCGCCGGCCGGTGGCGCTGATCTTCGACGAATTCGATGCCGGCCGCCCGGACGTGATGTTCGTGATCCAGCGGATCCTGGAGCAGGACGGCAAGTTCACCCTGCTCGACCAGAACCAGGTGATCACTCCGCATTCCCACTTTCGGCTGTTCGCCACCGCCAACACCGTCGGTCTGGGCAACGTCAGTGGTCTCTATCACGGCACCCAGCAGGTCAACCAGGCACAGATGGATCGCTGGAACATAGTGGCCAGCCTGGACTACCTGCCGCGCGAAGACGAAATCAGCATAGTGCAGGGCAAGGTGCCCCGTTATGCGGACGAGCGCGGCTACCAGCTGATCAGCACCATGGTGGCGGTGGCCGAACTGACCCGCTCCGGCTTTGCCGCCGGCGACCTGTCCACCCTGATGTCGCCCCGCACCCTGATCGCCTGGGCCGAAAACACCGAGATCTTCGGCGATCCGGCGCTGGCGTTCCGGCTGTCGTTTCTCAACAAGTGTGACGAGGCCGAACGCCCGCTGGTGGCCGAATATTATCAGCGCTGCTTCGATCAGGAGCTGGAAGAATCCCGCTCGCTCAAGCTGGCGCTGATGTAAGCCAAATTATCGAATTGAACCGGCGGCAATGAAGGTAGCTTCACCCTGTTTTGCGTTGTGGTGGAACACGGCCGGCTTTACCGGCTTGCCGTTCATCCTTGATGGAGGCTCGGCACATCCCTTTACCCCGTTGGTTCTCTTTCGCCCTGTGAGGAAGTTCCAACATGACCACATCCCCCACTACCCCGAGCCAGGATCCGGCCGAGCAGGAACGCCGGCAGCAACGACTCGAAGAGCTGAGTGCCGCCCTGATCCGCGCCCTGTCGGCCCAGCAGGCCCTGCGTTATCGGGGCCACCGGCTGGAATGGCAGGGTAAACCCTATCCGCTGCGCGCGCCCCATCTGCATCCGCAGCAGGGAGTGGACGATCTGGGCTCCTTTCGTGGCGTCGCCGACGCCATCGCCCTGCGCCTGCGCCATCACGATGTCGAACTGCACCGCCACTGGCTGCCAACACCGCCCATCGCCCGGCTGGTGTTCGAACTGCTGGAGCAGCTTAGAGTCGAATCGCTGGTCGAGTCTTGGCATCCGGGCAGCAAGCACAATCTGCATCACCGCTTCGAAGCCTGGTGCAACCAGTTTCAGGCCTCGGGCCAGACCGAAACCCATATCGGGCTCCTGCTGTTCACCCTGGCCCTGATGAGCTGGGTGCAGCTGGGTGGCGGCCCGCTGGAAGAAACCACCGAGTTAATGATCGAGTCGACCCGCATGTTTCTGCTGCGGGAAATCGGCCCCGCCTTCGGCCTGCTTCGCCGCCATCGTCAGGATCAGGCCGCTTTTGCCGAGCAGGCGCTGTCTATCGCCCTGTGTATGAATGGCCTGATCGACGATCTCTCCCAGCAGCAGGACGCCGATGGCAAACGGGAAGACACGCTCAGCGAAGACACCAAGCGGGCATTCGGCCTGCTGCTGGATCTGGAAGGCGGTGATGAGGCCGGTCAGGCCCTGGCCGAGCAAAGCCATCATAGCCGCCTGCGTCAGGCCGCCGAGGCCTTGGACTACCGTGTTTACGACGGCGGTTTCGACCGGGAATGGCCCGCCCACAAGCGAGTGCGGCCCGAGCTGTTGACCCGGCTGCGCGAGGGGCTGGACAACCGTATCCGTGAGCAGGGACTCAACCTGAATGTGCTGACCAAGAAACTGCGCCGCCTGCTGGCCCGCCCACATAGTCAGGGCTGGCGCTTCGGCGAAGAGGAAGGGCAACTCGACGGCCGTCGACTGTCGACTCTGGTCACCTCGGTAGCTGACCGCCGAGTGTTCAAACAGCAACAGCAGGAGCCGAAAGGGGATGCGGTGGTCACCTTTCTCATCGATAATTCCGGCTCCATGCGCCCCCATATCGAAAGCATCAGCATGCTGGTGGATACCCTGGCCCGGGCGCTGGAACGCGTCGGTGCCAGGGTGGAAATTCTGGGCTTTACCACGGGTCACTGGAACGGCGGCAAGCCACTCAAGCGCTGGCAGCGTGAGGGCCGACCGGCCAACCCCGGCCGGTTGAACGAGCGCAGTCATCTCATTTACAAGGACGCCGATACCCCCTGGCGACGCGCCCGCCGCAATATCGCGGCGCTGCTCAAGCATGACCTGTTTCGCGAAGGACTGGATGGTGAGGCCTTGCTGTGGGCCGAGCAACGACTGCTGGCGCAACCGGCCCGGGATCGGCTGTTACTGGTGATTTCCGACGGTTGCCCGATGGACACCGCCACCCGCCAGTGCAACGACCAGGACATTCTCGACCTGCATCTGCGCCAGGTCAGCGGCCGGCTGGAACGGGAGGGGCGCCTGGCCCTCTGTGCCCTCGGTGTGGGGCTGGATCTGAGTGATTACTACCGGCACAGCCAGTTACTGGATCTGAGCCGGTCGCTGGACAACAAGGTGTTCGACGAAGTGCTGGCGTTAATGGCCAGGGCATTGGAAAATAAATAACCAAAAAGTAACATTAATTTTACAATGTAAAATTATAATCTACTGAATATAAAGAACTTTAATACTGGCCCCAGTCTGAAAACACAAGTGGCCCTAACTATTTAAGAGCCCAGATTCGAGTATTGACGATGGGTGTAACATCCTGGCGCGGCAGAAAAGCAGCAACCCGGCCGGCCAGGAAACCGCGTAAATGAAAAACATAGCCAGCTGTAGGCGAATGAAGCAAAGAGTTTCACTCTCCTGGCATCACGGAAGGTCAACGCTCAGCCATTGGTGGCAGAGCATCAGAAACTGGAGCAAGAAGCCATGATATTCAAGCAACGCTTTGTAAAACCCCTCTCGGTCGCCCTGTGCTTCACGGCAGCGGCAGTCGCCAGTTCACTGGCTCATGCCGACACCTTCAGGGTGGCCGTCGGTGACGGCGCGGGCAGTGCACAGCACCAACTGGGATTGAAGTTCTCGGAAGAGTTCAAGGCCAAGACCGGCGGCAAGCATGACACCAAGCTGTTCCTCAACGGTCAGCTGGGCGACGAACAGGCCACCATCAACGATGCTTCCATGGGCCTGCTGGATTTCTCGATTCTGGCTATCAACAACGTCACTCCCTTCTCTCCTACCGTTGGTGTACTGACCCTGCCCTACATGATGCAGAGCCTGGATGACGCCGTGGCCCTGACTCAGGGCGAAATCGGTAAACAACTGACCGAAAATACCATCCGCGACGCCGGTGTACGCATCGTCGGCTGGACTTATACCGGTTTCAGGGTACTGACCAACTCCAAACATCCGGTGCAGAAACTGGAGGATCTTCAGGATCTCAAGATCCGTGTTCCTCAGAACGAAATCATGATCGATACCTACCGTGCCTGGGGCATCAACCCGACGCCGATGGCCTGGTCGGAAACCTTTACCGGCCTGCAGCTGGGCGTGGTCGATGGTCAGGACAACCCTTATCTGACCGTTTCTTCCATGAAGTTTGATGAGGTACAGAAGTACATCACCGATATTCGCTATCTGTTCTCCATCGAGCCGCTGGTGGTATCCGAAGCCGTTTATCAGTCTCAGCCCGCCGATATACAGCAGGCTATTCTGGAAGCCGGCCAGGCCGCCACTGAGCACAGTGCCAAATGGCTGGTGGAGCAGGAAGACAAGATCAAGGCCGAGCTGGCCGCCGGTGGCATGGAGATCACCGAGCCGGCCAATGGCGAAAAAGAGTGGATGGAGAAAGCAATCAACCAGGTGTGGCCCAAGTACTATGAGCAGTTGGGTGGCAAAGAGAAGCTGAATGAAATCCTGACTTCCCTGGGACGCGACACCATCTAAACCGTTGCTGCAACCGGAGTGCACTCCTGCGCGGGTGCACTTTTTTCAGGGAGAAACCGCCATGACCATCGGCAAACTGATATTCAAAATCATCGACAACATCGAAAACGTGATCTGCAGAACCCTGCTTGCCTCGTTCGTCATTCTGCTCTTTATCCAGATCATATCGCGTCAGGTATTCGATCATTCCCTGTCCTGGAGCGAGGAGCTGTCGACCTACATGTTTGTGTGGTTCGTTTATTTCGGCGCCAGCTACGCCACCAAGCTTGCCGCCCACAACAGAGTCACCTTTCAGTTCAAATTCTTTCCGCCCATCGTCGCCGTGATTTCCGAGGCCATCGCGGATCTGATCTGGGTTTGCTTCAACGGCTACTTTGTTTTCTTGAGCTACGACTTCGTGTTCAACAAGATGAACCTGTTCTGGAAATCCCAGACCCTGGGCTTTCCGATGAAATATGTGTACATGATACTGCCCATCGCCTTCGCGCTGATGACCATTCGCATACTGCAGGTCAACTATTACAAGCTGGTCAAGGGCATCGACATTCGAGATCCCGAATCACTGGAAGTAGAGAAGCTGATTGAAAACTCTTCTTCTAAAAATGATACGAATTCTTCTACATCTACAACCACGTTAAGGCAGGAGCATACCCATGGTTGAATCATCCGTCGTCATGATCCTGTTCGGGAGCTTTCTGCTGTTGCTGCTGCTCGGCGCTCCCATCAGTGTGTCTTTGGGAGTCTCCGCGCTGGCGTCATTTATTTATCTGGACGAGAACCCCATCAAGTTCGTGCAGATCGCCTTTACCTCGGTTGGATCCTTTCCGTTGATGGCGCTACCCGCCTTTATTCTGGCCGGGGCCCTGATGGAAGCCGCAGGCATCTCGAAGCGGCTGGTCGATTTGGCCGAAAGCTTTGCCGGTTCCTTTACCGGCGGCATGTCGGCCGCCACCGTTATGGCCTGCATGTTCTTCGGTGCCATTTCCGGTTCCGGCCCGGCCACCACCGCCGCCGTGGGCATGCTGATGATACCGGCCATGATCGACCGCGGTTACGGCAAGGGCTATGCGTCGGCCGTGACCGCCTCGTCCGGTGGCCTGGGCGTGGTGATACCCCCTTCCATTCCCATGGTGATCTTCGGTATTTCCGCCATGGGCATGATGGCGCCGCCTGAAGCTATTGCCCAATACGGTCAGTTTCAGTCGGTTTCCATCCCCAAACTGTTTATCGCCGGCGTGCTGCCGGGCATGGTGCTGGCCGGTGGCCTGCTGATCATGAACTACTTCCTGTGCCGCAAGCACGGCTACAAGGGCACCACCGAAGGCTGGTCGGCCAGCGTAACCCGCACCGCCCTGCGCAAGGGATTCTGGTCAATACTGGCGCCGGTGGTGATTCTGGGTGGCATCTACAGCGGCCTGTTCACCCCCACCGAATCGGCCATAGTCGCCATCTTCTATACCCTGGTGATCGGTTTCTTCGTACATCGGGAACTGAAGTTCAAGGACGTGATGCGTTCACTGGAAACCACCACCTGGCTGACCGGCCGAGTGCTGTTAATCCTGTTTACCGCTACCGTGTTCGGCCGTCTGCTGGTCGAGAACCAGATTCCGGCCATCGTGGCCGCCTCCATGCTGGAGATGACCACCAACCTGTATCTGATCTGGGCGCTGATCATCTTCTTCCTGCTGTTTGTCGGCATGTTCATGGAAACCCTGGCGGCCATCATGATACTGACGCCGGTACTGCTGCCGGTGGCCTATAACCTGGGCATAGATCCGGTTCACTTCGGCATTGTGGTGGTGTGCTGTTTGTCCATCGGCTTCCAGACCCCGCCACTGGGCGAAAACCTGTTTATCGCCTCCGGGGTGTCCGGTACTTCCATCGAGGAAATATCGGTTCGCGCCCTGCCCTTCGCCGTCATGTCGGTAATCTCGGTGTTTATCATCGCCTACATACCGCAGATCACCCTGTTCCTGCCCAGACTGCTGGGCTATTAGCGACGACTTCACTATGATAGTCAGGGCCGACCACCGTCGGCCCTGTCCTTGCATTAACGATGAGGAATATGCTCATGTTGCCGGAAGTAAACAAGATTCTCTATTGTACCGACCTGTCCAAGAATGCCTCTTACGCTTTCAAGTACGCCGTTTATCTGGCCAGACAGACCGGCGCCGAGATTCATATTCTGAAGGTGGTCGAAGAGCTGTCCAGCGATGAACGGCTGACCCTGCAGTCCTATATTCTCAACCAGAACAGCCGCGAAGAGTTTCTGCATCAGCGCCTCAATAACGCCCGTAATCAGCTGCAACAGCGCCTGGATCACTTCTGGGAGGTCATAGCACCGGAGGAACAGGCCATGCGCAGTAAAATCATCGGCTGCGAGGTGGTGGAAGGCTATCCCACCCAGACCATTCTCAAGCGTTCGCAAGAGCTGAACTGCGATTTGATTGTTATGGGTGCCCACGAGAAGGGCTGGTTCCATACCCTGCTCGGCAGCGTGGCCAAGAACGTGTTGCGCGAGTCCCGCATTCCCACCCTGATCGTGCCCCGCCCCGAGAAAACCACCACCGAGCCGGCGACACAACAGAAGCACTAAGCCCCGGCGTTATTCGGTGACACATAAAAAGACGAGACAGGAGTCTCGTCTTTTTTATTGCCGGAATGCGCGTTCCGGCAATCAGAATTACGTCGCCACCTGGTTGATGCCACCGGTAAGCCACACCACATCAAGATTCATCTACGGCATGCAGTCTGACCGAATATCGGATGTTTCGATATGCAGAACACTCACCTCCCTATTCCGCCGAAGCAGGTTCACTCGCGCCCTGTATTCCGAGCCTCCCATGGCTTCCTTCTGAAGCTGCCCTTATCGCAGCATCCTTGGCAGACGGATTATCTTCCCCTCCGTCGGGGTGAGGTGGATATCGTTCAATCCATCGGGTTGGCCCGCTTCGCCGGGTAAAAAAAAAGGCCCCACAAGGGGGCCAAGGCACAATTAACGCTTAAAAATCAGGATTGTGCGGGAACTACATTTTCACCGGCAGGACGGGCAATGGGTTTCATCAGCAGAGTGTAACCCACCACACTCACTACCAGCCCGACGAAGAACGCCATATCGATGAAAATCAGGCTGCAGACAAAAGACAGACCGTAGACCAGGAAGGCCCGCAGGTTGTAGTTGTTCTGGTAGACGAAAGGGCCCTTGGGATTATAAAAATCATCCACGTTCAGCTGGCCACGGCGCAGCAGGTAGAAGTCGGCCAGCATGATACCCGCCACCGGACCCAGCAAACCGGAAGTAATAACGCTGAACCACAACAGGTTGTCGGCAAACACCCAGGGCATCATCAGCAGACCGATGGCACCGGAGATGGACACACCCTGGCCAAAGCTCAGTCTGGGGAAAACGTTCATCAGAATAAGCGCGGACGGCATCAGGTTGGCCACTGTGTTGGTGGACCACTGGGCAAAGGCGATGGTAATCATGCTCAGGATCAGCACTATGGGGGAACTCATGGAGTTCAGTACGATCTCGATAGGGTCCCAGGTGCCGGTGAGGATACCGCCGATCATGCCCACCATCAGAATACCGGAGCCAATCACGATAAGGCCGGAAATCTGGGCAAAGAAGGGCTTGCGGTTACGAATGAAGAAATTCTTGCTGCTGTGGTCGCGAGAGCGCTCCAGCTTGCGGGTCATGTCCGGGCTGTTCAGACCCATGGTGATCCAGATACCGGCGATGGCCATCACCGCGAACCAGAAGGAGCCATCATCCAGTGAAGGCGCGGCCAATACGTCACCGATGGTGGCGTTGTTGCTCTGCAGCAACCAGAAGGTGACCAGGCCAATCAGAATGGTTAGCGCCGGAATGGCGATCCAGTCGAATTTGGCCATGGCTTTCATGCCATAGATGGCATTGACGACCTGCAGCACCCCGAAAATCAGGATGAGGATGGTGGTGTTGCTATAGCCAATCCACAATTCCAGTACCTTGCCGATGGCAACGGCCGCCACCCAGGTCTGAAAGCCAAACCAGAAACAGGCGGGAATGGCGCGAAAGGCCGCCGGAATCTTGGCCCCCTGATAACCGAAGCAACCACGGATATAAACGGTGAAGGGAATACCGTAACGCAGACCGATATCACCGGCCAGGATCAGGATGGTGGTCACGATGGTATAAGCCGCCAGTATGGCGCCGATGATGGTCCAGGGAGACAGCCCCGGATACAGCTGGGCCCCCATGGTAAAGGCGCCCATGTTGATGGTCATGCCCGCCCAGAGCATGGTGAAATCCCAGATATTGATGTCCCTGTCTTTGTCCGTGGAGGGCATAAGCTCGGGGTTATTCATTTCATGTACGGCCATAAGGACGCTCCCTGTTTCCTGCTGTGATAAGGGTGTTGCTACACCCAACCTTGATGTGAGTAATAAAGTCGAACTTGGATTAACAAATTATCAGCATTATTGTTAACGATAAATGTGTAATTTTGTTTACATAATGTTATGTGATCTCGATCATGTTTTTTTGCATAAATGGGTTCTAATTGGAGACAAAAAAAAAGACGAGACCGGAGTCTCGTCTTTTTTGATGGCAGCAAGGCTCGAGCCTGCGCCCGCTAGTGCCTGGTGCGGGGCATCAGCAGATAATAGAAAAGCCCACCCAGTCCCGCACCGAGCAACCAGCCGTAACCGTTGAGGTTACTCAGTGCCGGCACCAGTACCGTCGAGATGGAGAATACCGCCGCCATGGCAAAGGCCAGCAGCGCCCGGCCATTCCAGCCCTTGTTGTAGTAATAAGCGCCCTTGGGATCCGCCGAGAACAGCTGCTCCATATTGAGTTCCTGGCGTTTGATCAGATAGTAATCGACCACGATGATGCCGTAGAAGGGGGCCACCACCGAACCCAGGGCGTTAACGAAGCCGGGAATACCGATCTGGCTGATCACCGATACCCACAAGCCGCCGACAAAAAAGGCCACGATGGCGGTAAGCAGGCCACCGATACGGAAGCTGATCACACGGGGAAACAGGTTGGCCAGATCGTAGGCCGGCGGAATGAAGTTCGCGACCAGGTTGATGCCGACGGTGGCGGCAAAGAAGGTCAGCGCCGCGATAATGGTCAGCGGCAGCGAGTCGACCCGTTCGACGATATCGGCCGGATTGGTCAGCGCATCACCGAACAACACCAGAGTACCGGCGGTAATGATCAGCGCAATAAAGGAAAAGAAGGCCACGTTCAGAGGCAAACCCACCAGGTTGCCGATTTTCATTTCCCGCTCACTGCGTACAAAGCGGGTGAAGTCACCGAAGTTGATCACCACGGCGGCAAAGTAGGCCACCATGGTACCGACGATGGCGGTGAAGGCGGCGATATCTCCGCCCTCGTAGCTGGCGCCCCCGCTGAAGATGGTGCCGACCGCCGGGATCAATTCATCGCCGGCCTCAAACCAGACGATGACCATCAACACCAGCATCACCACATAAACCAGGGGGCCGGCCAGATTGAGGAATATCTTGATCTTGTCGATGCCCTGCCAGAACAGGGCAATCTGGAATACCCACACAATCACGAAGGCCAGCCAGGCGGTGCCGGACATGCCGAGATAGGTTTCGCCGCTGCCCGGCCCCCACAGGGCGGTCAGCATCAGGGTGACGGCGGTCGAGGCGAAATAGGTCTGCACCCCGTACCAGAAGATACCGATGATGGCCCGCAACAGGGCCGGAAAGTTGGCGCCGCGCACCCCCATGCTGGCCCGGATCATCACCGGAAAGGGAATACCGTATTTCACGCTGGGCTTGCCGGTCAGGTTGACCAGCACCATGACGATGCAGCCGGCCAGAATGATGGCCGCCATCACCGCCCAGCCGTTCAGGCCATAAGACAGAAACAGCGAGGCCGCCAGGGTATAGCCGAACAGGCTCTGAATATCGTTTGACCATACGTTGAAGATCTCGAACCAGCCCCAGGATCGGTCCTTATGCTTGATCGGGGCCAGATCCTCATTGTACAGCGAGGGATCGATGTGCTTGATGTCGAGCTTGCTATCATCCATGAATGACTCTCCCTAAATGAATGAAATAATCGAATGTCGGGTACGGCTTGAATCGATGTGCCTTGAATATGCTTATTGATTACGAGAAATACACTTCATCGTTAACGATATTGCAGGGGGGATGGAAATACAAAATATTTGTTATCGAGATGTATCAATTGTGGCGAGTGTCGACAAAATTCTCTGTTTTGTTCTCCACGTAGCAAAGATCAACCATATGAACAAATGCGGCATGAGGGTAATCGGCCGGGGTGGCCTTAACGGCAAAGAAAAGGGGGAATTACGAATAAAAAAACGCCGGCAGCAGCCGGCGGAATAATCAAAACAACAACAAACTGGCAGATCCGCTGCGGGATCCACCGGCAAACCGGCTCAGGGCCAGTCGACCCGAGCCTGATCTTCAGAGCGGTATTGCGCCCGGCCCAGCGGCACGTGATCGTTGATTGCCTCACGAATATGCGCTTGTTCCTCGGCGCTGAAACCGCCACACAATTCGATCACCTCGATGCGCCGGGTCAGCATTTCCTGCGCCGCCATCACCGCTTCTTCCAGGGTGCGCACGCCGGACACGGCGATATCGAATAACTCACTCTTGATGCGGCTGTGATGCTTGAACAGCTCCAGATCCGCCCCTTTCACAATAAAACCATAACGACTGAGCGACATAACCGACTCCTTAAACCAAAACCGAATTCAGGATGCCTGCACCAGTGCAGGCGAAAGCTGATGAGCACAATACAAGGATGCCAGTGCGCAGGAGGCCAGACGGGCCTCGGGCGGATCGGCACGCGAGGTCAGAATAATCGGCACCCGGGCACCCAGCACCAGACCAGCGGCGGTGGCGCCCATGAAATACACCATCTGCTTGAACAGAAAGTTGCCCGACTCCAGATTCGGCACCAGCAGAATATCCACCTGCCCGGGCACCTTGCCGGTAATGCCCTTGATGGCGGCCGCCTCGGGCGAGACCGCATTGTCGAACGCCAGCGGGCCTTCCACCACGGCGCCGGGCAGCGCGCCCATGGCGGCCAGTTTGACCAGCTCGGCCGCGTCCTGACTGGACGGCATGCTCTTGCTCACCTCTTCGGTACCCGAGAGCAGCGCCACCCTGGGTTCATCCTTGCCCAGGGCATGCATGAACCCGATGGCGTTGCGGGCAATATGCAACTTGTCCAGCACCGAGGGCTGCACGTTGATCACCGCATCGGTGATGCACAGCGCCTTGTTGCTGCCGGGCACCGTCATGTAGAACACGTGGCTCAGCCGGCTGTCGGTACGCAATCCGGCTGCCTTGTTGAGCACGGCCCGCAGCAGAATATCTGTGTGCACATGCCCCTTCATGATGGAATGCGCCTCATTCTGGCTGACCAGCGCCACGCCCAGCCGGGCCGCTTCGGTTTCGTCGGCAGCCTGTACCAGACGCACCTCGTCAAGCGACCAGCCCATGGCATCGGCCTGACGGCGCATGGTGTCGATATCGCCCACCAGTATCGGTTCGATCAGTCCCTGTTCCTGGGCCAGACGAGCACTGGTCAGCGAGACTTCGTTAACCGGGTTGATCACCACAGTGGTGACGCGGGGGTGTTGACGGGCCTGCGCCAGCAAGCCGGGCGGGCATTCCCTTGGAATAGTACTCAGCATGATTCCCTTCCTGACTGACAGAAAACAACCACAAGCCACTGTAACAATGGCCTCGGGTTAGTTCCCGTAGCTGCCTGTTCTGGCGTCGATAACGCCACAAGCGGGTGAGCGTAACAGGGCCGGCGCTGCCAGCCCTGGTTCACGACCTCATCGATGGATGAAGCCTACCCGCCGGTGCGGGCAGACTCGGCTATCAGCAGAAGTCTTTGTACTTCTCCAGGTGACGTACCGGCTTGGACAGGGCGTCACGACGGAAGGGGTCGCCCAGCTCGCGGGTACACAGGATTTCGATAACGGTGGTCTTGCCTTCCTTCTGGGCAGCACAGGCGGCCTTCAGGGCCGGGCCTACGTCTTCCAGACGGTCAATGGTGACTCCTTCGGCTCCCATGCCACGGGCGATTTCGGCGAAGCTCGGGTTTTCCAGATCGCCGGCCACGAAGCGACGGTTGTAGAAGTCGACCTGGTTCTTCTTCTCGGCGCCCCACTGACGGTTGTGGAATACGATGGAGGTGACCGGAATCTGCTCACGTACACAGGTCATGATTTCCATCATCGACATGCCCCAGGCGCCGTCACCGGCGTAGGAGATGGCGGTACGCTCGGGTGCCGCTACCTTGGCACCGATGATGGTCGGCAGGGCGTAACCACAGTTACCGAAGCTCATGGCGGCGAAGAAAGAACGCGGCTTTTCGAAGCGCAGGTAGCTGTTGGCCACCGAGTTGATGTTACCGATATCGGTAGACACCATGGCATCTTCCGGCATGGCTTTTTCCAGCTCGCGCAGTACCTGACGCGGGTGCAGGAAGCTGCCTTCTTCTTCGGCCTGCTCGGCAATCATGTCCAGCGAGTAATCGTCCTTCTCGTGGATCCACTCGTCCAGTTCCTGTTCCCAGGCCGCTTTTTCGGCGGAGATTTCGCTGGCACGAGCGCCTTTGGTTTCCAGGCACTGTACATTCAGCTCTTCCAGACGCTTCAGCATGGACACGGCGGCGGCCTTGGCATCGCCACAGACACCAACGGAAATCTTCTTCACCAGACCCAGCATCTTGGCATCGCAGTCAACCTGGATGATCTTGGCTTCTTTCGGCCAGTAATCCAGACCGTGCTGCGGCAGGGTACCGAACGGACCGAGGCGGGTACCCAGCGCCAGCACCACGTCGGCACGGGAAATCAGCTTCATGCCGGCCTTGGAGCCCTGGTAACCCAGAGGACCACACCACAGCGGGTGGCTGGCGGGGAAGGAGTCGTTGTGCAGGTAGCTGTTCACCACCGGCGCGCCCAGGAATTCGGCCAGCGCCTTGCACTCTTCAACCGCGTCGGACATCACCACACCGCCACCGGAGATGATGACCGGGTTTTTGGCATTGGCCAGCAACTCGGCCGCTTCCTGCAGGCTCTGCTCACCACCGGCACCACGTTCGATACGGATCGGCTGGGGAATTTCGACGTTGATGTCGCCGTAGAAGAAGTCACGCGGAATGTTCAGCTGAGTCGGGCCGTTTTCCAGCATGGCACGGTCGAAACAGCGAGCGGTGATCTCGGCCATACGGGCCGGGTTGGCCACGTGGCCCTGATACTTGGTGATGGTTTCGAAGAACGGCAGCTGTTGGGCTTCCTGAAAACCACCCAGGCCCTGGCTCATGGAGCCGGTTTCGGGAGTGATACAGACTACCGGGCTGTGCGCCCAGTAGGCGGCGGCGATAGCGGTAACGAAGTTGGTGATACCGGGGCCGTTCTGGGCGATACAAACCCCATGACGACCACTGACGCGAGAATAGCCGTCGGCCATGTGGCCCGCACCCTGCTCGTGAACCGTTGGGATCAGTCGAATACCGGCCGGTGCGAAAATATCCATGG
This sequence comes from Gammaproteobacteria bacterium, assembly GCA_018222825.1. GTDB lineage: Bacteria > Pseudomonadota > Gammaproteobacteria > Enterobacterales > Aeromonadaceae > Oceanimonas. Next base: position 6,908 of record JAAEZO010000007.1, on the reverse strand, counting down.
CATCCATAAAGGCAGAACCCATGATGCCAAAGGCATCGGTTACACCGTTGGCCGCCAGAGTTTCAACCAAAGCTTCACTAGGAGTCATACGTGGCATAGCTGTCTTCCTTTTGCTGTGTCCTGTTGGTGACGGTACCTACCGCCACCCCGGAGTGTTCAATCCAATGTTCGGTTCAAGCAGGTTTACGTTCGTTATTATGAATTCAGTGCGAATCGCAACGAGTGACGCCATGCAGGCCGTTTCCCCGAGCTTCCCCTCCCGGTGAACCGACGCAGGTAAATAACGTCTGGTGACCTGGATGCGATTCACTGAGGACTAGAGTAGGAACTGGGGTGATCACTGAGTAGGACCAGTTGCGTAACAATCGTTACGCCAGAAAATAAACAGCTATATATCAAAAGCTTAAATGCGAAAAAGGCGCCTTGCGGCGCCTTTTTATTAACATTTTAAAAACATTTATCACCAAGAACGAATCGATAGGTATCCCGACAGAGAAAAAATCAGATCATGTCTTCAATCAGCTCTACCAGTGCCTTGATGCCCGGTCGTATCTTGTTGGCCGGAATCGAGGAATAACCGAGGCGGAAATAATTAAGCGGTACCGGCTGTTCCAGAAAATGAATATCGCCGGGTTCGATCAGTATGCCCCGATCGGCCGCTTCCTTGCGCAACAGCCGGCTGTCCAGGCCTTCGGGCCCTTTCACCCAGTAGCAGGAGCCGCCGAAGCTGGGCTGAAGACTGGACGAAGGCAGGTATTCGTTCAACGCCTCCCCCATCTCCTGCCAGCGCTCTTCGTAGGCCTTGGCAATATTCATGATCAACGCATCGTGATAACCCCGCTCCAGAAACAGCGCCACCGAGCGCTGATTGTTGGCGGCCGGATGACGCAATATCAGCCGGCGCAAGGCTCTGGCCTCACGGATCAACTCGGCGGGCCCGACCAGATAGCCCAGCCGCAGCCCCGGCGCCAGCGTCTTGGACAGGCTGCCGACATACAGCACCCGATCGTTGGTATCCAGGCTCTTCAGCGCCGGTATCGGATTGGACTTGAAGTTACTCTCGCATTCGTAATCGTCTTCGATGATCAGAAAGTCCTGCTCGGAGGCCTTTTCCAGCAGCGCGTAGCGCCGTTCCAGCGGCATGGTTACCGTGGTCGGGCACTGGTGGCTGGGGGTGGTAAACACCGCATCGCAGCCGTTGAGTCCTTCGTCGATGATCAAGCCCTGCTCATCGACCGGCAGCGCACGCACCAGGGCCGGATTCATGGTGGCGATATTGCGAATATCCACATAACCCGGATCCTCGATACCGATGGTGCTGTCTTTGTCCAGTAGCAGCCGGGCCAGCATGTACAGAGCCTGTTGGGCACCCACCGTCACCAGTATCTGATCCGCCGAGGCCCACACTCCGCGCCGGGGCAACAGCCGGGTACGGATCTGCTCGATCAACAGCGGATCATCCGCATCGAAACGATCCGAGGCCCAGTCACGGATCGCCGGTACGCTCACCGCATCCCGACAACACTCACGCCAGTTATTGCTGGGAAACAGGGTGGTATCGATCTGGCCATAGATAAAGGGATAGGGATATTTCTGCCAGTCTTTGGGCTTGGTGATATTGTGCTGGAGGCTGGGGTTGATCTTGAACTTGTGTGCCCAGTCCGGCGCAGAGCCTGCTTCTTTCTGGCAGCTCTGCTGCGGCATCTCCAGCTGGCGGGAAAGAATGTCCGGATTGACGAAATACCCACTGCGCTCCCTGGCGATCAGATAACCGTCATCCAGTAGATGTTCATAGGCCAGCACCACCGTATTACGGGCAATACTCAACTGTTTGGCCAGCTTGCGGCTGGAAGGCAGGGGGCTGTCCTGGGGAATATTGCCGTTAATGATGGCGGCGGCAATCTGCTCGCGCAGCTGCTGCTGCAGACTGGTGGTTTTTTCCGTGGAGAAATGAAACAACGGGAACATACAGCGACTTACCTGTCTACGAGTGAAAAAACAGACGCAAAAATGCCGAAGCCACCATGCGTCATTCGGTTACACATTTGTAACCGAATGAACGCAAAAGTAAAGCTCCGGCATCGCAGGTTGCCAGCTCGGTTTACAAATGCTCGTCCTGCAGGTGATACCAGTGATACAGCATTCGCTGCCCCATGCGGCGGAAGGGAGAGAACAGATGCCCCGGCAGTGACGAATCGTAAATCGGCAACTCGAAGCCTTCCTTGATGCCCGCCACGCGCTGGGCCATGCGCCGACCGGCATGGGCCGAGAACATGACCCCGTTGCCGCCGTAACCCAGCGCGTAGAATACCTGCTCTTTTTCATCGGGCTGGGCGATACGCGGCATCATGTCGTGACTCACATCCACCCAGCCCCACCAGGAATAATCCACCTTGATGCCGGTGAGCGCCGGAAACTTGCGATGCATGCCGTCAACCAGCAGCTGCAGGTGCTTGGGATTGGGCGCATCGTTACCGGTAATGGAGCTGCGGCTGCCAATCTGCAAGCGGTTGTCCGGCAGCTTGCGGTAATAATGCCGCAGAGTGCGGGTGTCGGTGATCACCTCGTTGGTCTTGAAGTTACAGGCCGCGATTTCCTGATCCGTCATCGGCCGGGTCACCAGCGAGTTGGACAGTATCGGCATGATTTTGCTGCGCAGGCTCTGATGCAGTCCCTGGGAGGTATAACCCCCGGTGGCCACCGCCACGGCCCGGGCGCGCACTACACCACCCGGCGTTTGCAGATAATGAATGCCGTTTTTGGTTTCCCAGCCGGTGACCGGACTGGACGGGTGTACGGTCGCGCCCAGTTCCCGCGCGATGCGCTGATAGCCATGAGCCAGCTTGAGCGGATGCACACCGATGCCGTCCGGCTCGTGCATGGCGCCTACCGCCTCGGCTTCGTCGACGTAGTTGCGGCTCAGAGTCGCCTTGTCGAGCATCTCGGTCTGGTAACCGAATTGCTCCCGCAGCACCTTGGCTTCGGCTTCCAGCTTGCGCATCGCCTTGTCCTTGTGGGCGATGTACAGGTGGCCGCCATCCTGGGGATTACAGTCGATATTGCCGTCCTTGATCAGCCCCTTGAAGGTATCGAAACCTTCACGCACCTCTTCGTGCATCTTGCGGGCGGTATCCAGGCCCCAGCGCTGTATCCACTGGGAACGAGTCAAGCGACCCGAGGCATTCTGGGCCTGACCACCGTTGCGGCTGGTACAGCCCCAGCTGACCTGATTGGCTTCCAGCACCGTGGCCTTGATGCCATGTTCCTTGGCCAGAAACAGGGCGCAGCTCAGGCCGGTGAAGCCACTGCCGATAATGGCGACATCCACATCCACGTCCTGAGTGATGGGGCCATCGTCTTCCGGCGGCTCACCGGCCGTCGCCACCCAGTAGGTGGGCGCATACTGCTGGCCGCGCCCCGGCGTGGCCTCTACCAGTGGATCGTAGGTGGGATCATAGCTGTCCAGCACCTTCTTGGGCTGAGCCGGCTGGCGGAGATCCGCCTGGGTTTTGTTGGCAATATCCATATTTGTATTCCCCGGATGAAAAGTTGAAACCCTGGTGTTTGTTACTTGGGATCCAGCAGGGGACGGTCTTTACGGAAGGCTTGCTTCAGTACCAGCTTGCCGTCTTTCAGGGTAAAGACATCGACACCATCGGCTTCGATACGCTTGCCATCCGGACAGGTGGCACAGAAGGTCCACTGGGACACACCCTTGTCGCCCGAAGCAAAGTGGCTGGTGTTCTGCCAGCTGACATCGGGGTAGGTAGTCCATACCTTGACGAAGGCGGCGGCCACTTCGGCGGCACCATTGAAACGGGTGCCGTATGCTTCGGTACCGGCGGCACCTTCAAACACAACATCTTCGCTCATGCAGGCCATAACGCCCTCGATATCGTGGCGATTGAAGGCGGCAAACAGTTGTTCAAGCAAGGCGACGGTTTTCTGATTTTCTGCTGACATGACATTCTCCTTTGGCAGCCCCGAGCGGGCTGTGCGATGACCATAAACTCAACAGTTGTTACTGTTGTTTACATGTTCACAACATTAGGAGGAAGGCGGTCATGTCGGTAGCGCCAGTTGGCGGCTGTAGCTTGGACCACCCTTCAAGCCGGCGTTTCGGCACGACAAAGGCGCCGTGGCAAGACAGCGGATGTAAAGAAAAACAAAGGAGAACAACAAAGGCAGCGGAGCCTGATACCGGCTCCGCACGCGGGGAAGATGAACGACTACGGATTAACGGCTACGGCCGGGCTTTTTCTTGACCACACCGGAAAACACCACATGCAAATCGGTGGAAGCGGACTCGTTGTCCAGGTTCAGCTTGCCTTCGATATGGTTCAAGTGCTCGGTCATCATGGCGACGGCCTGTTGCGGATCACCGGACTCGATGGCCTTCAACAAGGCGTCGTGCTCGTTAAAGGAGCAGTGCGCCTGATGGCCGACTTCGTACTGGGCGATGATCAGCGAGGTCTGTGATACCACGCTGCGCTGAAAGTTGAGCAGCGGCGTATTGTTGGCCATGTGGGCCAATTCCAGGTGAAACTCGCCCGACAGTCGAATACCCTTGCCGCGGTCACCGCGAGCGAAGGCGTCGTGCTCTTCCTGTACCATGGTACGAATGCGTTGCAGACCTTCGGGCGTGGCATGTTTCACCGCCAGCTCGATCACCGCCAGCTCCACCACCCGGCGAGCGGCGAAAATCTGCCGCGCTTCTTCCACACTCGGGGCCGCTACCACGGCGCCACGGTTGGGTCTGATGCTGACGACCTGCTCGTGCGACAGGCGCAACAGGGCACGACGGATAATGGTTCGGCTCACGCCGAAGATTTCGCCCAGCGCTTCTTCGCTGAGCTTGGTACCCGGCGCCAGCCGCTGTTCGAGAATGGCATCGAAGATGTGTTCGTAAACCACATCGTCCTGGGTATTTGAGCTCGACTTGACAGGTCTTGGCTCCAGTTGACTGAGTGAACTCATAAGTTGGCTTTCCAGTTAAGGCGGCATTTTCGGGGACCTTAGTCCCCACAATGGTTGCCTGTTAGTTAATTTACTGTGATCTCGTATACAATCTTACTGGGTTTTGAACGATACGATAGTTGCAATAGTCAAGACTGTGACTGAACACAAAAAACGCCCGAAATGGGCGTTTTTAGCAGCACAGCCGCATGAGACCACAGATAGGTCTCTATTGGAGCTTAATCCCGCCGATAGCAGCAGTCTCCGTAAATGTAGGTCTCGGCAATCACCCGATCGTCCCCCAGCATCATCAGCACGAATAATTGTTCGAACAGATTGTGAGCATTTTTCATCCGTGCCTGTATCAAGGGGGTGGCATGGAGATCCAGCACCAGAAAATCGGCTTCCTTACCGATGTCCAGGTTGCCTACCTTGTCGTCCAGATTCAGGGCCCGAGCGCCGCCCAGGGTGGCCAGATACAGCGCCTTCAGAGGATGCAGCTTGTGCTGCTGCAACTGCTGGATCTTGTAGGCCTCGGCGATGGTCTGCAGCATGGAGAAACTGGTACCACCGCCCACATCGGTGCCCAGGCCGACCCGAATGTGATGCGTTTCCATCTTCGGCAGATCGAACAGTCCCGAGCCCAGAAACAGATTGGAAGTGGGACAGAAGGAAATCACCGAGTCGGTCTTCCCCATCCGCGCGCATTCCTCCTGCGCCAGATGCACCGCATGGGCGAATACCGAACGCTCACCCAGCAGCCCGAAATGGTCGTAGACGTCCAGGTAACCCTGGCGCTCGGGAAAGAGCTCCCTGACCCACTCGATTTCCTGTTTGTTTTCGGACAAATGCGTCTGCAGATAGACATCCGGATATTCCTGCAGCAAGCGGCCCGCCACGGCCAGCTGGTCGGCCGTGCTGGTGGGCGCAAAGCGCGGTGTCACCGCATAGAGCTGACGGCCCTTGTTATGCCAGCGCTCAATCAGAGCCTTGCTGTCGGCATAAGCGGACTCGGGGGTATCGAGCAGATAGTCGGGGGCATGGCGATCCATCATCACCTTGCCGGCGATCATGCGCATGTTACGCCGGTCGGACTCGCTGAAAAAGGCATCCACCGAGGCCTTGTGCACGGTACCGAACACCATGGCGGTGGTGGTGCCGTTACGCAGCAGTTCATCCAGAAAGAAGCTCGCCACCCGGCTAGCATGAGCCGGATCGGCAAACTTACGCTCTTCCGGAAAGGTATAGTTGTTCAGCCAGTCGAGCAGCTGCTCGCCGTAGGAGGCGATCATCTCGGTCTGGGGAAAGTGAATATGGGTATCGATAAAACCGGCGGTGATCAGCTTGTTTTCAAAGTGGCTCACCTCAAGATCGGCCGGCTGGCGCGCCAGCACCTGTTCGGCCGGGCCGATATCGCAGATATGGCCATCGGCCACCACCAGCACACCGTCTTCATAATAGGCATGGCTGGCGTCCAGCCCGACCCGGGCCGGATCGGCCAGGCTGTGCAGAATGGCGGCGCGATACGCGGTCACTTGCGTCATGTGAAAACTGCTCCTTTAAACTTGATATGATGGGGACGGCACCGAAACGGACTCGTCTCCCTGGGTGTCCGCCGCCGTGCCGGGCGCCGTCACCGGCTGCTGATAGGCGGCAATCAACTCGCCGGCCACCGATACCGCAATTTCTGCCGGATGCTTGCCGGTTACCTCGGGCAGGCCGATGGGGCAGATCATGCGGGCCAGCGCCGCCTCGTTAAAGCCCCGCTCTTTCAGCTTGTAATCGAACCGCTTGCGTTTGGTGCGCGAGCCGATAACCCCGAAATAACGGGCATCATTCCGCTTGAGAATACGGGCACAGAGTTCCAGATCGAGCTGATGGTTGTGAGTCATCACCAGATAGAAGCTGTCGGCGGGCTGGCAGTCGATCTCGGCCACCGGATCATCGCTCAC
>JAAEZO010000142.1 GCA_018222825.1 Gammaproteobacteria bacterium | reverse complement strand
GCCGATGCGATTGGAGTCATAAATATCGCCGGGGGCGAGCAGCTCGCCCGGGCTTTTCAGCTCGTCACCGGTCGATAGCAGCGCCACTGTCAGTTGGCGTTGAACATAAATCTGCTCCAGCCCGAGTGACGACAGTACCGACAGCACCCGGGCGTTGATGCGGGTGCCGGCGGCAAAGACCCGCTCGCCCTGAGCCAGATCCTCGGCGGGCAAGCGCACATGCCGGCCTTCGGTTACCGGGCCTTGGGGATAGATGATGTTGTGCTCCGAGCGGCAGTTTTCCTGCATCACTACAGAGTCGGCCCCCAGCGGCATGGCGGCACCGGTCATGATGCGTACGCATTCACCGGGCCCAATGCTGCCGTTGAACGGATGGCCGGCCAGGCTGGTGCCAATCAGGGTGAGGGCGGCCTCGTCGGTGACATCGGCGGCGCGCAGGGCATAGCCATCCATCGCCGAGTTGGCGAAAGAGGGAACGTCGAGCGGAGAGTGAATATCGTCGGCCAGAATCCGGTTCAGCGCCTGTTCCAGAGAGACGGGCTCGCTGCCGGTTATTGCCTCAAGGCGAGAGAGCATCTCGTGCCTGGCGTCGAGATAAGGACGCAGCCCGGGTTGGTTGTCGCAATCATGAATGGCCATGTTTGATTACCTGTAGTGGGACGGTTGAACTCATTATTCCAGTTTAAAATGTTTTTTGTCATCTTTCTCTGCAGGTTAGGAAATGAATCCATCATTCACACCGGACCATAAATGCACTACCATTCCAGCAGTTTTTTAACGCTTTTTATTTATTCAACGGAGCCTGTCATGACCGCTTTGAGCGACGCCGCAATTCGAGTCCGTTCTGCCCTTGAGGCCAGGGGACTGGAAACCCCGATGAAAAGTAATCATCTGACCCTGGATGAAAAACAGTCCCGCATTACCGGTTTGATGACCGAGATGATGGATGTACTGGGTCTGGACCTTGAAGATGACAGTCTGGCCGAAACCCCCAAGCGCATTGCCAAGATGTATGTGCGTGAAATTTTCTCCGGGCTGGATTACAGCTATTTCCCCAAAATCACCCTGATCGAAAACAAGATGAAGGTGGATGAAATGGTGCAGGTGCGTGACATCACCCTGACCAGCACCTGCGAGCATCATTTTGTGACCATCGACGGCACCGCCACCGTGGCCTATATTCCGCGCAGCAAGGTGATTGGACTCTCGAAAATCAATCGCATCGTGCAGTTCTTTGCCCGCCGACCGCAGGTACAGGAACGACTGACCCAGCAGGTGCTGGTGGCGCTGCAGGCGCTGCTGGAGTCGGATGATGTAGCGGTCAGCATTACCGCGACTCATTACTGTGTGAAGGCCCGTGGTGTGATGGATGCCACCAGCAGCACCACCACCACTTCGCTCGGCGGTATTTTCAAGAGCCGTCCCGAAACCCGTCAGGAATTTCTCGGCGGCGTGGCACGTTAATCGTCACAGGTTAAAAACAAAGGGCGCGTTCAGCGCCTTTTATTTTGCCTGTTTGAAACAGGCTTCCATGTATTCCACAAAGCATTTTACCCGGCTGGGTAGAAAATGCCGGTGCGGATAGAGCAGGTTCAGGCTGACCGCCGGCAGTTCGAAATCTTCCAGCAGCGGCACTAATGTTCCCTTTTCCAGATAATCTTCCACGATGAAACGGGGCTGCATAATCACGCCCATGCCCTGACTGGCCGCCAGCGCCAGCGCCCGGCCGGTATTGGCGCGCATCGCGCCTTTGGGCCGAACCGGATAATGATGCCCTTGCTGCTGATAACTCCACTGAGGTTCGCTCAGGGTATAGAGCAGACAGTTATGGTCGGCCAGTTCCGAAGGATGCGAGGGGGTACCGTGCCGTGCCAGGTAATCAGGCGCGGCACAGGTGAGCAGCGACATCTGCGCCAGTGGTCGGGCAATCAGCGACGAGTCGGGCAGGGCGCCGATGCGCAGCGCCAGGTCGAAGTTTTCTTCTACCAGCGCCACCAGCCGGTCGCTGTATTCCAGAATCAGCTGGATATCCGGGTAGCGGCGATGAAACTCCGCCAGCAATGGCGCCACCTTGAGGGTGCCGAAGTCCATGGGCACCGAGATACGAATAGGACCACTGGGCCGGCGACTGTGGTCCGAGATCATGGCGTCGGCCTGCTCCAGCTCGGCCAGAATGGCATGACAGCGGGCATAATAGAGCTGGCCGGCTTCGGTGACGCTAACCCGCCGGGTGGTGCGCATTAATAAGCGTGCGTTCAGATGCTGCTCCAGCAGGCCGACTTGCTTCGACACCATGGCCACCGACAGCTCCAGCTGTTGCGCGGTTTTGGTAAAACTCTGCAGTTCTACCACCTTGCAAAATGTCCGGATGGCGGATAATTGATCCACGTTGATACTTCCTTATTGTGCCATGTCTGTTGCGCGGTTTTGAACAGGGATGATGACCCGCATATAGGTAATATTATTAACCAAAAGTTGATAATGTTTTAGTTAAATTCAAATTGTTCTCGTTTGCAATGCAGCCTACTATCTAGTCCAGACGCATCATATGGCGCCATCTGCGCCCTATTCAGGCAGAAACGGAGATTGTTATGAATACGAAAAAAGTAGCCCTGCTGGTTTCCTCCCTGGCATTGGCCGGCCCGGTTATGGCCGCCGATTACAAGGTGGATCCGGCTCATACCACCGCCGTTTTCGAAGTGAGCCACATGGGCTTCAGCACCCTGCTGGGTCGTTTCAACACACTGGAAGGCGAGTATCAATTCGACGCGGAAAACCCGGCTGCCGCCAAGGCCAGCTTTACCATAGAAGCCGACAGCGTTGATACCAACCACCAGGAGCGGGACAAGCACCTGCGCAGTCCCGATTTCTTCGACGTACGCCAGTATCCGACCCTGAATTTTGCCAGCACCGGCTATGAAGGCGACAAGGACGGCGGCAAGCTGAGTGGCGACCTGACCGTGCACGGCGTGAGCCAGCCGGTGACCTTTGACGTCAGCTTCATCGGCGAAGGTGAAGATCCCTGGGGTGGCTACCGCAACGGTTTCAATGCCGAAACCACCATCAAGCGCAGTGACTTCGGCATGAGTTATGGTCTGCCCGGCGTGGGTGACGATATTCATATCAAGCTGTTTGTCGAAGGTATTCGTCAGTAAAACCGGAGGTTGATATGGGCGTGGATCTGCTGATGCAGACTCTGCTGCCGGCCATGATTGCGGGCGCCATCGGTTGGTGGCGTCCGTCTTTATTCTGGTGGTTGGCCGGGGCGGCGGTATGGGTAACCATGGGCTGGGCATCCAGCTGGTACTGGTGGCCGACCAAGGGCACCCAGTGGTTGCCGTTTGCCCTCTGGGCGGTGGCGCTGGCCGAGCTGTTACCGGGCCTGTGGCGTCGACTGTTGTCACCGCTGTTGATCAGCGGCGTTTTTTTACTGGCGCTATGGCCCTTGCTGGGCCGCTATCCCGAGGCGCTGTTTGGCTTGCTGGTATTCTGGCTATGGCAGGGCTGGCGAGAGTGGCGCGGCGGCGCAGGGCGAGCCGGCCTGGGCTTTGCCGCCGGTGCTGCTGCTTTTGCCATTACCGTGGCCATCGGCGGCAGCCTGCTGCTGGCCCAGCTCGCCGGATCCCTGGCGGTGCTGGCCGGTATATTGTGGCTGAGTGGCCTGACCCGTGCCGTATCTGACCGGCACTTTACCGGCGTTTATGTGCTGTTACTGACTCTGTGTTGGCAGTTTATCCCCATGGATTGGTGGCTGGTGGCGCTGGCTCTGGTACCGCCATTGGTGGAGCAGGGGCTGCGGCATAAAGGCGTCTGGAAGTCATCGCTGGCCGCACTGGTATCGGCGGGGCTGGTAGGGGCGATCAGCCTCTGGCTGGTATGGCCGCAAGACTCGTTATATTGACCGCCATGTTATAAAAAGGGGTCGGCGCCAATGTATAGGCGCCGACCCCTTTTTTCGTTCTGATATTTTTCTTCTGAGACAAGGACACACCATGAAACCGAGAGTGGAAATTCGCTACTGTTCCCTGTGCCGCTGGTTGTTGCGTTCGGCCTGGCTGGCGCAGGAAATATTGTCGACCTTCAATGATGAGGTGGGCGAGGTAGCCCTGATCCCGGGCGAGAAAGGTCAGTTTCAGATCATCGTCGACGGCACGGTGATCTGGTGCCGGGTAGCCGACGAGGGCTTTCCCGAGGCCAAAGAGGTCAAGCAGCGGCTGCGGGATCATATCGCACCAGACCGAGACCTGGGTCACAGCGACCGTTAACAAGGCGATCCGCCGACCGCGCGGTGCATTGGCTATGATTTATGTATCGGGTCGGATGCAGAATAACAATGTGTAACCTGAATCATGACACCAAGTGAGTTCCAGCCGTCCCGATGACGGTGCCATGGCACCATTCATGCGGTTTGATGAAGGGAATCACTATGACCAATCATGTTTCGGTCAGTCTTGGCCATGTTTCCCCCCTGTATAGCAAGGCCGGCGTGCTTGGCGGCAAGATGGCGCTGGTGTGTGAAGGGGGCGGGCAGCGGGGAATTTTTACCGCCGGGGTGCTGGATGTATTCATGGAAGCCCGCTTCGATCCCTTCGATATTCTGATTGGTACCTCGGCCGGGGCTCAGAACCTGTCTGCCTTTGTGTGTGATGCTCGGGGTTACGCCCGCAAGTTGATTCAGGAATACACCACTCGTGCCGACTTTTTTCGTCCGCTGCATTTTGCCCGCGGTGGCGACCTGGTGGATCTGGACTGGTTTTTCGAAATACTGACCCATGAACTGCCGCTGGATATTCACACCGGTCGCCGGCGGCTGGGTGGGCGCGAGTTGTTGTTCTGCAGTACCCGCACCGTGGATTTTCGACCCCATTATTTTCATCCGGTCGAGAGCGACTGGATGCTGGGGCTGAAGGCGTCCAGCGCGATTCCGTTGTTTTACCGGCCCGGGGTGGAATGGCAGGGCGAGCGTTATGTGGACGGTGCCGTTGCCGATGCCATTCCGGTGCGCGAGGCCTATCGTCGCGGGGCGCGCACCATAGTGGTGATCCGCACCGTGCCTCACTATGCCTGCTTCAGTCCGCATTGGGCGCGCAAGCTTGAAGGCTGGATAGGTCGGGAGCGGCTGGGTGATTTGATGCAGATAGTGGAGGCCCACGAACGCTGTTTTAACGACTTTCATGACTTCATCAATTCCCCCCCGGAGGATGCGCAGATCATCGAGATTTTTCCGCATCAGCCGCTGCAAAGCCGGGTATTGGGCTCGAGCCGGGCGCAACTGGAACAGGACTATGAATTGGGGCGGCACTATGGTCTGCATTTTCTGCATACGCTGGGGCCGTCACTGGAGATACTGGCTGCGCAATAAAATGACCGCAAGTGCTTGCATATACTGGTCAGCGCCCGACTCTGTGTGTAGACTCGGCCCCCGTTTTTCAGCACAAACCATGCCGATGGCCGTTGGTATTAATGTTACGGTGATGCTGGCTGAACTCGCGGATACTCGATACCCTTCGAGTGTCAAAAAATTATCGTACCGGGCCTTATCCAGGCCCGGATCTTCTATGACCCTTACAATCAAAGGGGACAAAGAATATGGCTGAATGGTCCGCAAACGACGCGCTCAAAGTGTATAACCTGCCTTACTGGGGCGCGGGCTTCTTTCATCTGGACGATCAGGGACGGGTGGTGGTTACCCCCGATAAAACCCGGCCCGAGGCCAAAGTGGTGGTGTCCGAGGTGGTCGAGCAGCTCAAGGCCGAAGGCTATGCCGCGCCGGTGCTGTTGCGTTTTCCCGATATTATCAAAAGCCGTATCGATGCCTTGTTCAATGCCTTTAATGGCGCCATCGAAGATTATGGTTACGAAGGCGATTACCTGACCGTTTATCCGATCAAGGTCAACCAGCAACGTGGTGTGCTGGACGCGGTCACCAAGGCCTATAAAGACAAGCCGCGCCTGGGGCTTGAAGCGGGCTCCAAGCCGGAGCTGCTGGCGGTGCTGGCTCACAGCCATGAAACCGAGTCGGTCATCGTTTGTAACGGTTACAAAGACAAGGAATACATTCGTCTGGCGCTGCTGGGCACCAAGATGGGCCATCAGGTATATATCGTCATCGAGAAGCTGTCCGAGCTGACCATGGTGATGGAGGAGGCCAAGCGCCTCAATGTGGCACCTCGCCTCGGTGTGCGGGCCCGTCTGGCCTCTCAGGGTGCCGGAAAATGGCAGTCCAGCGGTGGCGAAAAGTCCAAGTTTGGCCTGAGTGCGGCCCACGTGCTGAATCTGGTCAAACAGTTGCGCGATGCAGACTGCCTGGACTGGCTGCAACTGCTGCATTTTCATCTGGGCTCCCAGATTGCCAACATTCGTGACATTCAGAAAGGTGTGCGTGAATGCGGCCGTTTCTATGGCGAGCTGCGTCGTATGGGCGTGCCGGTCGACATCGTCGATGTGGGCGGTGGTCTGGGCGTGGATTACGAAGGCACCCGTTCGCAGAGCTATTGCTCGGCCAACTATAACCTGCGCGAATACGCCAACAATGTGGTGTGGGGTATCGGTGATGTGTGCCGCGAATTCGATCTGCCTTATCCGCTGA
>JAAEZO010000006.1 GCA_018222825.1 Gammaproteobacteria bacterium | reverse complement strand
ACCTCCGACCGCTCGGTTCGTAGCCGAGTACTCTATCCAGCTGAGCTACGGATGCTTTAAATGGCGGTGAAGGAGGGATTCGAACCCTCGATGCGGGTATAAGCCGCATACTCCCTTAGCAGGGGAGCGCCTTCAGCCTCTCGGCCACCTCACCGTGTTTGCGGGGCGTATATTAACGCCAGGCCAAAATAAGTCAAACACTTTTCTTGCCTGATTCTTTTGTTCGAACAGTCTTTAAACACAATGAGTTAAAAGCGGCCAGAAAGAACAGAAAACACCCCGAAATGGCTTAGTACTGGCTGTCTTCCGCGGTACCTTTCTCGGCCTGTATCCGCATATAAATCTCTTCACGGTGCACAGATACTTCTTTCGGCGCATTTACACCGATACGCACCTGGTTACCCTTAACACCCAGCACGGTTACGGTGACTTCGTCACCAATCATCAGGGTTTCCCCTACTCGTCGAGTCAAAATCAGCATCTGGCTGCTCCTGTATACGCTATGTAATAGTCAAAAATGTTACTTATTATCCGATAAAGGTGTGCAAAAACCTAGCTTTTCCCCCACCAACAAACAGATGGGGTGCTCTTAGCTTCAAATCAAGAGGCCTGTCATAGACAGGCCTCTTTTATTGCCACTAACTTTCCACAGCAGCCTAATTTTACCCTTTTAACATTATAGCCGCTCTGTCAACCAGGGAGTGACAGACGCCAGCGCCGCCGGCAGCTGGGCCGGTTCGGTACCGCCGGCCTGAGCCATGTCCGGTCGGCCGCCGCCCTTGCCGCCCACCTGCTGGGCCACCAGGTTCACCAGTTCACCGGCCTTGACCTTGCCGGTCAGATCCTTGGTGACGCCGGCAATCAGGCTCACCTTGTCGTCCGTTACCGTGGCCAGTACCACGATTCCGGATTGCAGCTTGTTCTTGAGGTCATCCAGAGAGCCGCGCAGCGACTTGCTGTCAACGCCTTCCAGGTTGGCTACCAGCACCTTGGTGCCGTTCACCTCGATCACCTGCTCCAGCAACGCCGTGCCCGCGTGCGCGGTCAGCTTGGCCTTGAGCTGCTCGATTTCCTTCTCCAGCTGACGGCTGCGATCCAGCACCTGGCGCACCTTGTCGGAAACCGCAAACACATCGCCTTTCACCAGGCCAGCCGTCTGGGCCAGTTCCTGATTCAGCTGATGCAGGTAGGCCAACGCCGCCTCACCGGTAACGGCTTCGATACGACGCACCCCGGCGGCAATGCCGCTTTCGGACAGGATCTTGAACAGACCGATGTCACCGGTGCGCTGCACGTGGGTACCGCCGCACAATTCGGTGGAAGCATCCCCCATCGAGACTACACGCACTTCGTCGTCGTATTTCTCGCCGAACAGCGCCATGGCACCGGCTTCCTTGGCGGAGTCCAGGTCCATCAGCCGGGTAGAAACCTCGTGGTTGGCACGGATCTCCTTGTTGACCATGTCTTCGATTTCACGAATTTCATCTGCGGTCATCGCCTCCAGATGAGAGAAATCGAAGCGCAGGCGATCGGGACCCACTAGCGAGCCTTTCTGGGTTACATGATCACCCAGCAGCTTGCGCAGACAGTCGTGCATCAGGTGAGTGACCGAGTGGTTGAGCGCCGTGGCCTGACGGCGAGAAGCATCCACCGCGGCGGTGACCGACTCACCTACTTCCAGGGTGCCCAGTTCCAGCTGACCAAGATGCAGTATGCCCTTGCCGGCTTTCTGGGTGTCTTTGACCACGAACAGGCCGTCGTCCAGCTTGATCACGCCGGTATCACCAACCTGACCACCGGACTCCGCGTAGAAGGGAGTCTTGTCCAGCACCACGGCGCCCTCTTCACCCGCAATCAGTGCAGACACCGGTTCACCGTCCTTGAACATCGCCGTCACCTTGGCCGGCTCGGCCAGATGCTGGTAACCGGTGAAATCGGTTTCGCCATCCACTTTGATGACCTTGGAGTAATCCACACCGAAGTTGGAGGCTTCCTTGGCCCGCTCCCGCTGCTGCTGCATCAGGGTTTCGAAACCGGCTTCGTCGATGCTCAGCTCGCGATCACGCAATACGTCGGCGGTCAGATCGGCAGGGAAACCGTAGGTATCGTACAGCTTGAATACCACTTCGCCCGGCAGCACCTTGGCGTCGCCCAGCTCTGCAATGGCATCTTCCAGCAGCTGCAGACCGCGACCCAGGGTGCGGGCAAACTGCTCTTCTTCCAGCCGCAGTACCTTTTCGATAATGGCGCGCTGGGTGTTCAGCTCCGGATAGGCATCGGACATCTGCTCGCACAAGGCGCCCACCAGGGTGTAGAAGAAAGACTGCTCGGCACCCAGCTTGCGACCATGGCGCACGGCACGACGAATGATACGACGCAGCACATAGCCCCGGCCTTCGTTGGACGGCATGACACCATCGGCAATCAGGAAGGAACAGGAACGAATGTGGTCGGCAATCACGCGCAGCGACTTGTTGTCCAGATCTTGTGTGCCGACGGCCTTGGCCGCCGCCTTGATCAGTGCCTGGAACAGGTCAATTTCGTAGTTGGAATGCACGCCCTGCAGAATGGTGGCGATACGCTCCAGCCCCATGCCGGTATCGACCGACGGCTTGGGCAGCGGCTCCATGGTGCCGTCTGCATGACGGTTGAACTGCATGAACACCAGGTTCCAGATCTCGATGTAACGATCGCCGTCTTCTTCCGGGCTGCCGGGAGGACCGCCCCAGATGTGCTCGCCGTGATCGTAGAAGATCTCGGTACAGGGACCGCAAGGGCCGGTATCACCCATGGTCCAGAAGTTGTCGGATGCGTACTGGGCACCCTTGTTGTCGCCGATGCGCACGATACGCTCGGCCGGTACACCCACTTCCTTCGACCAGATGTCGAATGCTTCGTCATCGGTGGCGTACACAGTCACCCACAGCTTGTCTTTGGGCAGCTTGACCACGTCGGTCAAAAATTCCCAGGCGAAGCGAATGGCATCCTGCTTGAAGTAGTCACCAAAACTGAAGTTACCCAGCATTTCGAAAAAAGTATGGTGACGCGCGGTATAACCCACATTCTCCAGATCGTTGTGCTTGCCGCCGGCACGCACGCAACGCTGAGAGCTGGTGGCCCGGTTATAGGCCCGCTGCTCCAGCCCCAGGAACAAATCCTTGAACTGGTTCATGCCGGCATTGGTAAACAGCAGGGTCGGGTCGTTGTGAGGAACCAGCGAGCTGGATGCCACCACCTGGTGGCCCTGCTGGCGGAAATACTCGAGAAACGCAGTGCGTAACTCAGATGTGGTCATCTGCATGGATAATCCTGTTCTATTGCTGGGTTCATAGGCGTTAACCCGGATAATTTAAAAGGTATCCGGGCTAATGTAAAACGCGCCTTGCAGCGGCGGGACAGAAAGGACTACTCCGGTGGCGTTTCCAGGGCGTAGCGAACCTGGTCTGAAGTGAAGCCCCGGCTCTGCAGATAACGCACGCGTTTGGCCTTTTCCTTGATATCCAGCCGTTCGGCAAACGCGAAGCGAGACCGATAACAGGCCAGCGCCAGCTCGAACCAGTCCGGCTCTTCCTCTGCCAGTGCCTGTTCGATATCGCCTTGAGTCACGCCCTTGCGCTGCAGTTCGACACGAATGCGCAACGGGCCGTGCTTTCTGAAGATATGCTGGCGTACCTGCACCACGGCAAAGCGACTGTCGCACAGCCACTGCTGCTGCTCCAGCTTGTCCAGCGCCAGCTCGATTAGCTCGGCATCAAACTGCCGTTGACGCAGTTTCTGGCCCAGCTCGCGACGGCTGTGATCCCGGCGGGACAGCAGCCTGAGGGCGCAATCCCACAGCTGCTGAGGGGTAAGTGGTGGTTCCATCATGTTCTGTTAACAATACCGATAAAAACAAAGGCCGGGAAATCCCGGCCTGTTGATTAAAACTCTTCGTTGTTGTCCGGGCCATCCAGCTCGGCCAGCGCCTCGCCTTTGGCTATCGCTTCATCCTTGGCTGAGCCTGGTGCCAGCAGCAGCATCTGGCGCAGCTGCAGCTCGATTTCGTCGGAGATGTCTTTATGCTCCAACAGGTATTTCATCGAGTTGGCCTTGCCCTGACCTATCTTGTTGCCTTTATAGCTGTACCAGGCACCGGCTTTTTCTACCAGCTTGTGCTTGACGCCCAGCTCGATCAGCTCGCCTTCCTTCGAGATACCGGCGCCGTACACGATCTGGAACTCGGCCTGCTTGAACGGCGGCGCCACCTTGTTCTTGACCACCTTGACCCGGGTTTCGTTGCCGATGACTTCGTCACCTTCCTTGATGGCACCGATACGACGAATGTCCAGACGAACAGAAGCGTAGAACTTGAGCGCGTTACCACCCGTGGTGGTTTCGGGGCTGCCGAACATGACGCCGATTTTCATGCGGATCTGGTTGATGAAGATCACCAGGCAGTTGGCGCTCTTGATGTTACCGGTCAGCTTGCGCAGCGCCTGCGACATCAAACGTGCCTGCAGACCCACGTGGGAGTCGCCCATTTCGCCTTCAATTTCGGCGCGTGGCGTCAGCGCCGCCACCGAGTCGACGATGATGACGTCAACGGCACCGGAGCGCACCAGCATGTCGCAGATTTCCAGCGCCTGCTCACCGGTATCCGGCTGGGATACCAGCAAATCGTCGACGTTGACCCCCAGCTTGCCCGCATACTGCGGATCCAGCGCATGCTCCGCATCCACGAAGGCACAGACCTTGCCGGCACGCTGTGCCTCGGCAATGACCTGCAGGGTCAGGGTGGTTTTACCGGAAGACTCGGGACCATAGATCTCGACAATACGACCGGTGGGCAGACCGCCGATACCCAGGGCGATATCCAGCGACAGAGAGCCGGTGGAGATTGCCTCGATATTCAGCGCCTTGTTGTCGCCCAGCCGCATGATAGAGCCTTTGCCAAATTGCTTTTCAATCTGACCCAGGGCCGCAGCCAAGGCTTTTTCTTTGTTCTGATCCATGAGGAGCTCCGCTGATTAAGCTAATGCGTCGAAAAATATAAGGTTGAGTATACTGGTTATTCGTACAGTATCAAGTCCGTGAAGCAGCCAACAGGGCCAGACAATCCTGCAGCGCCGCCGCAATGGTTTGCCGGCGTATGGCAAGCCGATCACCCTCAAGCTGCAGCAGGCGACAATGGGTTTTGTCCGCCGCCGCCAGATAGCAGGCCAGCCAGACGGTGCCGACCGGTTTTTCCGGGCTGCCGCCACCGGGCCCGGCGACACCACTGACCGCCACTCCGAGTGAGTCGCCGGCCACCGCACAGGCGCCTTTGGCCATGGCAATGACCACCGCCTCGCTAACGGCGCCATCGCGCTCGATAAGCGCGGGATCGACGCCCAGCATCTCGCTCTTGGCCGCATTGGAGTAGGTCACAAAGCCCCGCTCGAACCAGGCCGAACTGCCGGCAATATCGGTGATGGTACAGGCAATGCCCCCCCCGGTACAGGATTCGGCCGTGGTCACCGTCAGCCCCCGACTCAGCAAGGCGTCGCCCAGTTGTTGTGCCAGTGTCGTCAGATTCAAAGCGCCCTCCCCGGGCTCATTTGTGTCGAAAGCAGGCGGTTATTATGCCGATGCGGGCAGGCCGCGCCAACCATTGCCGCCGGCAGTCGACTCAGTTGTTAAAAAAGGGAGCGGCGGTGATGCCCTGCCACAGCACCACCAGTGCCGACAGGGCGGAAATCAGCAAGATTGCCGGTCGAGCGCTGTCTTTCTGAAATACCCTTTCAAGCCGCCGCGACAACCAGAAGCCCAGCAGAACGCCGGGTATCATCTTCAGGATCAACGGCAGGCCAAGCAAGGCCGGGCCGCCGCTCAGCAACAGCATCAGTACCGACAACGGCGTGCCGATCAGGAAAAAAGCGGCAATTTCGTTGCGGGTCGTCAACCGTGACTGGTGCTGATAAAGCAAGGCCATCGGCGGACCGCCGACCGAGGTGGCGGTGCCCAGCACACCGGAGAAAAACCCAGCTACCGTCAGGTTGACCGGAGTCAGCGCCAGCCCATAGCGTCGTAGGCTCAACCAGACCGCCAGCAGCAGCGCCGTGCCAAAAAACAGGCTCAATTGCCAGGAGGCGATACTTACCAGCAACAGGGCGCCGCACCAGGAACCGGGCAGACGCGCCGCAATGGCGGGCAACACCCGCCGCCAGTTGAGCGAGTGCCGCTGTTTGAGCACCACCACGATAGACAACATCCAGCCCAGCACCAGTACGGGGCCGGGTACATAGGCGGGATCGATCAGATACAGCAAGGGCGCGGCCAGCAGACCAAAGCCGATACCCACCCAGGCCTGCACCACAATACCGCCGGTCACGATCAACAGCGCCAGCAGATCAGCGGGAGAGTACAGCATGAACAATATCCGGAAGAAAATGACGGGCAGTCTAGCACGGGGGAAAGATAGAACGGCGGGAAGAGCTAACGGGGAGCATCTTCGAGCATCATGGGCGCCATGAGTTGAGTCACGGCGCCCATGATGGAGATGGCCCAGTTACCTTGAAACGGCAGTCAATACTTGATGACGTTACCGGCTACCGGCTCCCTGACGGGAACGTTCGCTGTTTTCCACCAGAATACCGGTACCGAGACGGTTGATCTCGGCCCACAACGGCTCGTCAATTTCGATGCCGTTGTCGATGAT
The DNA here is from genome assembly GCA_018222825.1 of Gammaproteobacteria bacterium. Lineage (GTDB taxonomy): Bacteria > Pseudomonadota > Gammaproteobacteria > Enterobacterales > Aeromonadaceae > Oceanimonas. The sequence goes on along the minus strand of JAAEZO010000006.1, from coordinate 37,202 downwards.
GTATTCCTTGTTCTCGGCCAGCAGCTCGGGGCTCATGTAGCGGGCGTTGCGGTTGCCCTTGGATCGCTGCAGCGATCCGGCCAGATCCACCCGCGAGCTGCAGACGATGGTCAGCGCCTGGGGTTCATCCGGGCTGGTCACCAGAGTGGTGGCCGCCTCGCTGAAGCTGGGATAACGCTCGCCGGCCTTGATGGCCGCGGCGTATTCCTTCACCGTCTTGCTGCCATTCTGCCAGTAGGCGGTGACGCTGATGCCGCGTCGGCCACAGTCGGTCAGTGCTTTGAGCGCAAACATGCGGTTGTGGCAGTTGTGCACGGTAATGGTGGCGATGCCGCTTTCCAGCGCCTTGGCGTGAGCCAGATCCACCGAAGCCGCGATGCAGTTCAGGGCGCTGCGGCCGTTGCTGTCGATAATGGCCGAGGTGCTGTCTTCATAAACCACGGTACTCAGCGGCTTGTTGGTATCCATACCGATATAGGGCAGCGCCCGCTTCAGTTCTTCCAGCCCGTTGAGGCCGTGCTTTTCCAGCCACAACACCATGTTGGCGGCATCTTCATAGTTGCCCACGAAGTAACCGGCCGACTCGAAACAGCGGCGCAGCGCCGCCTTCAGTTCATTCATCGAGACCTGCATCAGCTGTCTCCTTCCTGTGTCGGTGCCAGCGGCATAAACCAGTCGTCGTTATAGATTTTTCCGATGTCTTCCAGCAAGGGCGCGCCCTGATACATGGTATTGCGTACCCACAGTTTGGAGCGCGGATCGAACTTGCTGACCCCGAAAAAAGACAGCTTGCAGCGCAACAGATGCATGGGCAGTATGTCCCGCGCCAGCAGGTTGGCCTGAATGTCGCCATACACACACCGGTCCATGCTCTGGATGCGGCGCACTATGCCGCGCAGCTTGGGCCTGGCCACCATGAAGCGGGCCGTGGTGTGCTGCGGATATTCTTCTATATAGGCACACAGCTGCTCGTAACATTTATAGACGGCGTACCCCACGCCCAGCGCCATCTGTTTTTCCTTGCCGCTGTCGAGGGCGCATTCACCCAGGCGAGGCTCCATTTTTTCTTCCGAGCGATACCAGAAAATGTCCCGCGCACCCTCCTTGCCGAAGTCGATTTTCAGCGTCCAGTCGTAGCGGCGCTCTATCACTTCCTTCAGCTTCTGCAGCGGCATCAGCGGATCCAGATCGAGAAACTCTTCCACGCAATAATAGTCATCGAGTCCGTCCACCAGTTGCGGGTACAACTCCAGCAGCACGGAGACCAGTAACTCCTGTCCCTGCAGCGAGCAATGTTGCTCGCTCCAGGCCAGCAGGGTATTCCAGTCGGTCAGGGAGCGAGTGGCCTCTTGCTGCAGGGCCGCCAGATCTTCAATCACTCGCCGGTTGTTCTCGGTCTGCCAGGGATCTTCGGTCAGGGTTTCAGCCATGTGTTGGGCGCTACGGGCCAGCAGGGTGTCAAACTGGCGGCGCACCGGCTCGTCGATAAAACCCAGGCTACGCACCAGCGCCAGCCCCAGCTCGCGCATCTCTACCCATTGATTGATCAGCATGGGGTGATTGATCAGATACGGCGCCATGCCCAGACCGGTGGAGTTGCCGATGCCGAAGTAGCGTTTGATGTTCGGCTGCATGGGGTTGTATTGCTGCGGATTACGGCTTTGGGCGATATGTTCCACCTGCAGCAGGCTGAAATTTCTCAGCATCAGACAGGCAAACATTTCGGCGGCAAAGGGACGGGCAAAGTCCGGATAACGGCTGCTGACCTTGTCCCAGTCGGCCATGCCCAGCTTGCCGCTGCCATAGACGGCGGTGGTACGATAGAGGTAACCGACTTTGGCAATCTTGGTCACATCGGGCTGTTCGCCTTTGGCCAGCTGGTCCACCACATAATCGAAGTTACGGGCACTGCGATTGGCTCGAGACAGCACGAATACCCGCGAGTCGACTCTTCCGGCCTCCTGCAGGGGCACATTCTGGCGCAAAAACGCCAGATACTCGTCTTCGACCCGGCCTTCCACCAGCGCCATGGTCAGATCCCACTTGCTGGCGATGACCCTGTCGTTACGTTCTTCGGGGCTCAGGTAATCGGAAAAAATGACGAAGCTGAACAGGCCCTGAGGGGTGTTGATTTCATAAATCACGGTACCATAACCGTCGGCACACAAGTCCTGACGTACCGTACCTATCTGCCAGCGTTCCAGCATGATGCGGCGCACCAGTATGCGCATGAAACTCAACCGACTCTGATGCATGGCACCCAGCCGTTCCAGATCCATCACCTGCTCAACGGGTCGCAGCGGCAGTGCATTCGGCCCCCGCAGGGAGGCTTTGATCGCAGCTAACCTCATCATGTTTCTACCCTCGATAATTGCTACATGTCCTTGTTGGCCATGGTTCGGACTCGCCGCCCGACACGACACAGGGTCCGGAAGCGGAGCACACCCGATTTCCGTCTCGAATGATTGGCCCACTTCCTGCCTCATGGAGCGCATCATCGGGCACGGCAACAAAACCAGACAAGTTAAATGGATATATCAATTGATAAGTAAAGTTTATCGATATGCTAACAGGGCGCATAAATACTGATGTAGATGTGAATATATGACCGCTTTATCAGGAAAGATAATTAACAAAAATGAGATCTGGAGCAGATTATGGTGGTGTTATTCCTGCCGACGTGGAGCCGGCAGGGAGCGGTAACTCAGTCTTGTCGACTGGCCAGAATGAAGTCGACCAGCGCCTGGGCCGGCGGGGGCAGAGACTTGTTGTTCAGCCGAATGATGCCGATGCGGCGTGTGATCACCGGGGTATGCAACGGGATAAACGTCAGCCGGGTATTGCCCTGTGGAAAGGCGTACCAGGGCAGCGTGGTGATGCCGAAGCCGGCTTCCAGCATGGCGACCAGCGAGATCATGTTGGAGATGTAGTACTGGGAGTGAGCCAGCAGGGATTCCGCCTCGCTGCCTTCCAGCAGACGGGAAGTGCCGTTACTGATGAGTCGGTATTGCTGCAGCGCCTGCCAGTGCAATTCGCTGTGGCTGGCCAGAGGATGGTCATGAGGACACACCACGCCTAATTTATCTTCCCACACCGGAGTAAAGTGCTTTTCGCTCTGGTCATGCTCGTCGAACAGGCTGGCGATACCGAAGTCCACCTGCTGGTTTTCCACCATTTTCAGCACGGCACCCGAGTTATCGTCAAACACGCTGACGTACAGTTCACTGTCACCGATAAAGTTCATCAACAGCTCGGGTAGAAAGCGGCTGGCGATGGACGGCACCGAAGCCAGCCGCAGATGGCCGGTCTTGTGCTCGACCAGCAACGCCATGTCTTCGGCGATGCGATCGTGGTGGGCAATCAGCTCCTTGGCCCTGGGCAGGAACTGTTTGCCGAAAGGCGTCAGCTCGGTCTTGGCGGAGCGGCTGTTGCGCTTCTCGAACAGCGCCTCACCCAGCTTGTTTTCCAGATCGCGAATAGAAAGAGAGATGGCCGGCTGGGTTCGATGCGCCTTTTCGGCGGCCACATGAAAGCCTTTCAGCTCGGCCACCCAGACGAAGTGACGCAGCTGCGTAATCTTGAATTCCGGCAACATGATAAGACTTCCTTATCAATCAATATTATTTATTAATTTTTATTATTAAATCACAGCTCTTATCATCAAGCCAACTTGGTATAGGAGATCCATTATGTCTGTTTCAGTATTTCGCAACTACATTGCCGGTGAGTGGGTTGAAGGTTCGAGCTCGATTGCCAACGTCAGCCCTTCCGACCTCAGCGATGTAATAGGTCACTACGCCCAGGCCGATGCCGCCCAGACCAAAGCCGCCATCGCCGCCGCCGTGAACGGCCAGCTGGAATGGCAGAAAAGCGGTCTGGAACAGCGTTACGCCGTGCTGATGGCCATCGGTGACGAACTGATCGCCCGCAAGGACGAACTGGGTCGCATCCTCGCCCGGGAAGAAGGCAAGACCCTGGCCGAAGGCGCCGGTGAAGTCTATCGTTCCGGCCAGTTCTTCCACTACTACGCCGCCGAAGTACTGCGTCAGATGGGCGAAACCGCCGACTCGGTACGCCCCGGCGTCGAAATCGAAACCCGCCGCGAGCCGGTCGGTGTGGTCGGCATCATCACGCCCTGGAACTTCCCCACCGCCACCGGCGCCTGGAAAATTGCCCCGGCCCTGGCCTTCGGCAACGCCGTGGTATGGAAGCCGGCCAATCAGGTACCCGCCTCCGCCTGGGCGCTGACCGAAATCATCTCGCGCCAGAACCTGCCCGCCGGTACCTTCAACCTGGTGATGGGGCCGGGTGCCGAGGTCGGTGATGTGCTGATCAACTCCCGCGATATCAATGCCCTGACCTTTACCGGCTCGCTGGAAACCGGTCGCAAGGTCGCCGCGGCCACCGCCGTCAACCTGGTCAAGTGCCAGCTGGAAATGGGCTCCAAGAACGCCCTGGTGGTACTGGATGATGCGGATCTGGATAACGCGGTCGAATGTGCCGTGGGCGGCGCCTACGGTGGTACCGGCCAGAAGTGCACCGCCTCTTCCCGTCTGATCGTGACCGAAGGCATTCACGACCGCTTCGTGGCCGCCGTGATCGAGCGCATGAAGAAGCTGGTGGTCGGTAATCCGCTGAAGGAAGGCGTGCACATCGGTGCCGTGGCCGACGCCCGCCAGATGGAGTCCAACCTGAAATACCTGGAGCTGGCCAAGAGCGAAGGCGGCAAGCTGGTGTACGGCGGTGAAGTGATCACCGAAGACACCGAAGGCTACTACATGCAGCCGGCGCTGTTTACCGACACCACCAACGACATGACCATCAACCGGGAAGAAGCCTTCGCGCCTATCGCCTGTGTCATCAAGGTCAAGGACTACGCCGAGGCGCTGGCCACCCTGAACGACACCAACTTCGGCCTGACCGGCGGCATCTGCACCGAGTCGCTGAAATACGCCACCGACTTCAAGCGCAACGCCAAGACCGGCTGTGTGATGGTCAACCTGCCGACGGCCGGTACCGATTACCATGTGCCGTTCGGTGGTCGTAAAGATTCCAGCTTCGGCCCGCGTGAACAGGGTACCTACGCCAAGGAATTCTACACCGTTGTGAAAACCACCTACATCCGCGCGTAACGGGGACGGGGCCATGAGCAGAGCATTGCATAACGACATGATAGTGATCGACGGCCTTCAGTATTCCAACTGGAGCCGGGAGATCTTCGAACAACTGCGTGAGGGCGGTGTCACCATGGTGCACGCCACCATCGTCTATCACGAGCAAATCCGTGAAACCCTGATGCGCGTTGCCGAGTGGAACCGTCAGTTCGAACAGCACGGCGATCTGATCATGCCGGTGCGCAGTGCCGCTGATATTCGGCGCGCCAAGGCCGAAGGCAAGGTCGGCGTCATGTTCGGGGCGCAGAACTGCTCTCCCATCGAAGACGACATCGGCATGGTGGAAGTGATGCGTGATCTGAATCTGATGATCATGCAGCTGACCTACAATAACCAGAGCCTGCTGGCCTGCGGCTGCTACGAAGCGGTCGACAGCGGCGTAACCCGCTTTGGCCGTCAGGTGATCAAGGAAATGAACCGGGTCGGCATGGTGGTGGACATGAGCCACAGCGCCGAGCGCAGCACCCTGGAGGCAATCGAGATTTCCGAGCGTCCCATCGTGATTTCGCACGCCAATCCGCTGAGTTTTCACGACGCCAAGCGCAACAAGTCGAATACGGTGCTGAAGGCATTGGCCGAGTCCGGTGGCTTGCTGGGGTTCAGCGCCTATCCCTTCCATCTCAAAAATGGCCCCGACTGCACGCTGGAAGAATACTGCGACATGATTGCCGACACCGCCGATCTGATGGGTGTGGACCGGTTGGGCATCGGTACCGATCTGTGCCAGAACCAGCCGCTGTCGGTACTGGAATGGATGCGCAACGGTCGCTGGTCCAAGTCCATGGATTATGGTGAAGGCTCCAGCTCCAATGCCGACTGGCCCCGCCCGCTGTCCTGGTTTCGCGACAGCCGTGACTTCCCCAACCTGACCCAGGGTCTGCTGACCCGGGGCTTCAGCCAGCAAGATGTAGCCAAGATCATGGGCCTGAACTGGCTCAATTTCCTGGATGATGCCCTGCAGCCGCAGGCTATCGCTCGATAAGGATGACGGGGGAGCCATGGCTCCCCCGCTCAGATGTTCCATAATGGAGGCGAACATGAGCAATAAAACAGAGGCAACCCTGGCCATGGATAAAGACAAGGACATCAATGCCAAACCCGGCTTTTTCACCGGACTCGACCTGCCGGTGTTTCTGCTCAGCGGCGGCGCCCTGCTGCTGTTCGTCGCGATGGCACTGTATGACATCGAGCTGGTTTCGGCTTTCGTCAACAGTGCCTTTGCGGTGTCTACCCGGCTGTTCGGCGCCTACTGGCAGGTGTTGCTGCTGCTGACCTTCCTGATCGGGCTGGCCATGGCCATCGGCCGTGGCGGCAACGTTCGCCTGGGTAATCTGAGCAAGCCCGAAATGTCCACCTTTCAGTGGATGTCGATCATCATGTGTACCCTGCTGGCCGGAGGCGGCGTGTTCTGGGCCGCCGCCGAGCCGATGGCCCACTTCATGTCCCCTCCTCCCATGTATGCCGGCGAAACCGACAAGATGAACATGGCCATCAATGCCATGGCCCAGAGCTTCATGCACTGGGGATTTCTCGCCTGGGCCATTCTCGGCAGCCTCACCGGCATCGTGTTCATGCACCTGCATTACGACAAGGGCCTGCCGCTGAAACCGCGCACTCTGCTCTATCCGGTATTTGGCGACAAGGTGATGAAAGGCTGGCTGGGCTCGCTGGTGGATGCCTGCTGCGTGCTGGCGGTGGTCGCCGGTACCGTGGGTCCCATCGGCTTTCTCGGCCTGCAGGTCAGCTTCGGTCTGGAAAAGCTGTTCGGCATTCCCGATGTATACAGCACCCAGGTGGCCATTCTGGTCGGCCTGATCTGCATCTATACCCTGTCGGCGGTGAGCGGCGTGACCCGCGGCATTCAGATCCTGAGCAACATCAACGTGGTGCTGGCCGCCTTTTTGATGCTGTTTATTTTTCTGTTCGGCCCGACCGCCTTTATCGTCAACACCTATCTGCATGCCTTCGGCCTGTATCTGAACAACTTCATCCCCATGGCGACGTTCCGTGCCGATCCGGCCTGGCTGGACTGGTGGACCGTGTTCTTCTGGGGCTGGTTCCTCGGTTATGGCCCGCTGATGGCGATGTTTGTGGCACGCATCTCCCGCGGTCGCACCGTACGCCAGGTGATAGTGCTGATTTCCATCATAGCGCCCATGATCACCTGCTTCTGGTTCACCATCATGGGCGGTAGCGGCCTGGCCTTTGAGCTGGCCAATCCCGGCAGCGTGTCCGGTCCCTTCACCGGTTTCAATCTGCCTGCCGCCCTGCTGGCGATTACCGAGCAACTGCCGATGGGCTTCATCATTTCGGTACTGTTTCTGGTGCTGACCACCATCTTCGTTGCCACCACCGGTGACTCCATGACCTATGCCGTGTCCATGGTGATGACCGGCACCGACCACCCCCACGCCGGGGTCCGGGTGTTCTGGGGCGTGATGATGGGCGTGGTAGCCGCCATTCTGATTTCCATCGGCTCCGGCGGCATCTCCGCCCTGCAGTCCTTCATCGTGGTCACCGCCGTGCCGGTATCACTGGTGTTACTGCCGACCCTGTGGACGGCGCCGAAAATCATCATGCAAATGGCCAAGAAACAGGGCCTTTAAAGCACAGAGCACTATCTCTTTTGAGCGGCAATAGCCGCTCTTTTTTCAAGCATCACCTAGAGGAACCATCGATGAAAACAGCCGTAAAAACCGACCTTTTCGCTTCCAAGGCGCCGCTGGAGTGGGCGGTTATGGCCAACGGTCAGTTCTATACCGCCCAGATCCCCATCGATACCGAAGGCAAGGTGGTCGACGGCGGCATCGAAGCCCAGGCTCGCCAGACCATGGACAACTTCAAGCACACGGTGGAAGCGGCCGGCCTGACCATGGCAGACGTGACCCAGGTGCTAATCTACGTCACCGCCCGCGACCAGCTACCGGTGTTCAACAAGATCTACGCCGAGTACTTCGAGGCCCCCTACCCCAACCGGGCGGCGATGATCGTCGCCGGCCTGGCCCGGGAAGAAATGCTCTGCGAAATCGTGGCCTACGCCGCCCAGCCCTGAATCCGCTTAACCGCCGGCTTTCTCATGACGGGAAGCCGCTCGAATAACATGGCGGCCGGACTGCACTTTAAATGTCGGCCGACCGCCAATTTGCTCTGTTCCCCCATCGAACACAGCCTTCTCCGTTACTCCACATCCTCCTTCCAGCCATGCCATTCCCCCCGGATGCTGGTATCATGCCGCCCCGGCAGCGGGCCGGACTTTGCTCGTCACACCGGTTTCCAGAAACAGTCTCATAAAGATATAAGGTATTGATTTAGATATGAATCAAGACAACACCCAACATACCCCCATGATGCATCAGTGTTTAACAATTGATTTATAAGAACTTTTTATAACCTCAAAGAAAAACCTTTAATATAACCTACACTTTTTCTGCTATTCAGACTTAACCTCTATATTGAACATCACTCTGTTGAAATCTTTCCCACCACCCAAGTAATAATAGCGCTAATGTAAATCAATTCTATTTATCTTCAGGTACATATCACCTTGATGAATCGATACCGAGCTAACCCGGCTCCACAATCTCTCATTCATTAAAGCTGTAATAACCTAGCATAAATGGAGTACACGCTATGTCTCACCTTGTTGAATCCATGGCCTACCTTGGCCAGACGCCCTGGCATGGTCTGGGCAACCAACTCACCAGCAAGCAACCCTTGTCGGTCTGGCTCAAAGAAGCCGGTATGGATTGGTCCATCAAGCAGAGCGATGTCATGTTCAATGCTGCCGACGACGGTCTTTACCTACGTCATCACGATAGCGCTCAAGTACTGTATCGCTCAGATACCCTGGCGCCACTGTCAGTGGTGTCCAATCGTTACAAGGTCGTCCAGCCTCAAGAAGTGCTGCACTTCTATAAAGATCTGGTGCAGGCCGGAGGCTTCGAGCTGGAAACAGCGGGGGTACTCAAAGGCGGTCGCAAGCTATGGGCTCTAGCTAAAACCGGACAGAGTGCCCGCCTTAATGGTAATGACAACATCAAGGCCTATCTGCTGCTGGCCACCAGCTGTGACGGCACCCTATGTACAACCGCTCAGTTCACCTCGGTACGAGTGGTCTGTAACAACACACTGCAGGTCGCGGTTAACAACAAAGCTGGCGCAGTTAAAGTGCCCCATTCCACCGTGTTTGATCCCAAGCAGGTAAAGGAAGCGCTGGGGCTGGGACTGTCCAGTTGGGATGACTTCATGCGTAATCTGAAGGAGCTTTCTCAACGTCCGATATCCCCCGAAGAGGCTCATCGTTTCTTTGCCGAAGTACTGGATGATCCCTGTGCTGAACACCCAGACCTCACCCCGTCCAAGCCCATGCAGCAACTGCTCAGTCTGTACGACGGTGCCGGTATGGGCGCCGACCTCGCCTCCAGCAAGAACACAGCATGGGGCCTGGTCAATGCCATGACCGAGTTTGTAGACCACCATCGCCGGGCTCGTAACCAAGACTATCGTCTCGATTCAGCCTGGTTTGGCAACGGAGCACAGCTCAAGCAAAAAACCTACGATCAGGCCATCGCCTTACTGCACTAACTCTTACGAACTTACCCCATAAGGCCCTGCTGGTTCTCGCCAGCAGGGCCTTATGCGTTTAGGAGACTCATCATGAAAACACGTTACGGTAATGCCTTCCGCCTGGCCGACACCAAGACTCTCACCCACGAACAATGGCTTCAGGTTCGTCAATCCGGGATCGGATCTTCCGATGCCGCCGTGGCTCTGGGATTATCTCGATACAAAAGCCCGTTATCACTGTGGCTGGAGAAGACGGAACGTCGCCCTGCCACCGACCTGTCAGATAACGAAGCGGTATTCTGGGGGACAACCCTGGAGCCGGTACTGGCTTATGTATACGCCAAACGAACGGGTTTGAAGGTACGCCGGGTCAATGCGGTACTCCAGCACGCCGAGCATCCCTTTATGCTAGCCAACCTGGATCGTGAAGTACTGGGCCATGCCGATGGTATCGGCACCCTGGAAATAAAAACGGCTGGCTACCATTCAGCTCCCCAGTGGGAGCAAGGTATTCCCCTCGCCTACCAGTGCCAGGTATTGCATCAACTGGCCGTGACCGGTCATGCCTGGGCCGATGTTGCAGTGTTAATCGCCGGTCAGGATTTTCGTATCTACCGGGTGAACCGGGACGATAACAAAATTGCCGATCTCATCCAACGAGAAGCCGCCTTCTGGCAACACGTTACCGAAGATACTCAACCCGCTCCAGATGGCTCGGATGATGCTGCTCAGGCACTGCAATCTATGTATCCGCAGGATGACAGTCAAACCCTGGATCTGTCCGAATCATCGGAAATGAACGAACTGTTCAATCATTTTCTGAATGCCCGCCAACAGAAAGAAAAAGCAGAAGCCCGTGAAGCCCAACTCAAACAACAACTTCAAGTCTCGCTAGGCACAGCCAGCGCAGCAGTCTTTCAGGAGGGCAAGATCAGCTGGAAGAAGAGCCGAGATCGCACCCAGCCTGATATGGAAAAGCTCACCAACCACCACCCCGAATGGCTGCAGCACTGCAGCAAAACTGTATCTGGTACTCGTCGCTTTATGGTGCAACAACAAAGGAGCTCATCATGATCAAAGGACTAGCCATTACACCGCCCATTATCGGACGGATCAGCATCGGTAAGCTGGTCAATAAAAACGATAAATGGTTACCGGAGAAAGACGACAGTTTTACTCTCACCACTCAGATCCAGAACCGCAATGGCTGGATGCTGCATCCCCTGCATCAGCGGTATACCGAAGGCGCAGCCAACGGCAAGATCCGCTCCATTCCGGTCAAAGTCTTGTTCAACGACAGCGATCTCAATCTACGCGCCGAATACAGCGCCTTTGATCGCAGCACAGGCCGCCCTATTTGTGTGGGTAACGGTGAAATGGCAAAACGAGCCGGTGACGGAGGCATCGAAGAAGTGCCCTGCCCAAGCCCCGAGCGATGCCGCTTTGCCTATGAACAAGGCTGCAAGCTCTATGGCCGTTTAAATGTTCAGATTGATGGCCAAAATGATGAGCTGGGTAGCTTCATCTTCCGTACTACCGGCTACAACTCGGTGCGTACCCTGGCAGCCAGGCTGAGCTATTTTGAGGCTGCCAGTGGAGGCCATACCCGGCACCTACCACTGCAATTACGGCTGCGAGCCAAGAGCACCACCCAGTCATATCGAACCCCGGTGTACTACGTCGATCTGACCCTGCGGGAAGAAGAGAGTCTGACAGATGCCGTGCGCACGGCTCAACAAGAGGCTGAACGCCATCGCCAGGCTGGTGTGGATGCAGCTAGCTTGGAGAAGGTCGCATGGCACCTATTGAAAAACGGCCAGTTTGAAGATGGCGAAGAAGAAATCCCCTTGTTGCTGGAAGAGTTTTATCCAGAAACGGAGAGCGATACTACCAGCAAGTCCGGTGACAAACCTCAACCACAGGAGCTCGTCCGGGCTACCCTTCTGACCAACAAGCTGGGCACCGTTCAGTGAACCTTACCCACCCATTAATGCGCCTCCCTTGAGCGGCGTTTTTTATGCCTGGAGATCACCATGAATCAGAAGAAATTTATTGCTGGCGAACAACGCGGTACCTACCTGGCACCCGAACTACTGACAGAAGCCGATATCCTAAACATGGCCCAAAAACTGGCTCGTCGGCGATTAGCCAAAGGTCGCGTCATAAACCAGCCAGAGCTTGCCTTCGAGTATCTGAAAACTCTATTGCAACACTACGAGCACGAAGTGTTCGGAGCCGTGTTTCTCGACAACCAGCATCGTATTTTGGGCTTTGAAGAGCTGTTCCGAGGCACCATCGATGCCGCCAGCGTCTACCCGCGTGAAGTGGTAAAGCGGGCTTTAGCCTACAACGCAGCCGCACTCATTCTGGTGCACAACCATCCGTCCGGTGATCCCGAACCCAGCAAAGCCGATACCAGTATCACCCTTCGCCTGCGAGATGCACTCAACCTGGTTGATATTCGCGTCCTCGATCATGTGGTGGTCGGTATGGAAGGCTGCGTATCACTGGCCGCACGCGGCCTTATCTAATCAACACAAAACAGAAAGGAGTAAGCATGCAACAAGATAAACATGCACTGGCCAACATCTACAGTGAGCAACGCTTCTGGGATAAAGTTCGCCACAGCCTGAAAACGACAGGCACCGAAGTTATTCGTAAATGCTTGTGGCTTTACTATGCAGCTCAGAAACCAGAAACACCATTATGGGCAAAAACCGTCGTCTACAGTGCTTTGGCTTACTTTATCTTACCCATTGATGCGATCCCGGATTTACTTCCCGGCATAGGTTACACCGACGATCTGATCGTACTGACCGCCGCTATCGCTTCAGTTTCGTTGTATGTAGATGAAGAAATAAAAGAACTAGCCGCGGAAAAGATGAGGTTCTGGTTTTAAGTAACGATAAAATATGACTTGGGGTGATAGTGAAACATCACCCCCAAAAAAACAATAATATCAAAACGACTCAATAAGCAGCTTATTATTCGGAAAAATCTTTAATTTCTCCACAATATTACTCTCAAGCTTCTCATTAAAAATCAACTCATCATTCAATATTTCCAATGCGTCATGCACTCCACTAGCTACCTCACCCTTATCAAAAATTTTACCAGCAAAGAAACGACCACTTGGAGATGGCTTATTTTGATTGACACTATCACCTAAACATCGCTTTGCATACAGCATCATATCACAAGGATAATAACCTATACTTTCACTAGCTTTCCCTTCAGCTCCATATTTTTTATTTAGTTTAGCTAAAAGATCTTCTTCATTATAATCAGAAACATAACCATCATTACAAAGAGATGCGTAAAAAATATTCAATTCACGAATAGTGCTAGACAAGCTTTGCAGTTGATGAAGAAGATATCCAGGAAAACGAATATCGCTTCTTTTCTTTAAATATTCAGTAACTGCATTAACATCGTACTGTAAGGCGTAAGATATATTTCTATCTATGCCCACCCTGAACTTATGACTATCTATGAAGTAATTTATTGAATTTGAAAGGAAAAGTATCTCACTCTGCCCTTTTGTGATTTCAAATCCATCCGTTATTTTTTGTTTTATTGATGCACTCTGATTCTTATCATAACTACTTGGTAAACTAAGGCCACGATCGACTACGTCTAATTTTTTAGATAATTTTATATTCTTAACATCTCCAAACAACTCTTTACCCACATCTGTAGATAAAAAGTCGATTGCAAGCTCCGATGCATCTTTTATATAAGGGAGTGAAACCTCAACAACTCTCTTTCCTTTATCTAAATATTTCTGACCTGCTTCTGTTTTACTTGCTTCATCAAGAAGCTGCATCACTGTAGGAAATAACTTCACAATTGCAGGGTTCATACGTCATCCTTTTTTTAAAAAAACCAGAAAGCTATAAGTAACACACCAATAATTACTCAATATAAATATAAATGACAATCATTACCCCACTAGCTCATTCCATGTGACTAATGGGACAATATATATCAGCTTAAACTTCAAAGTCTTGTTTGAGTCCTTTCACTGAACGGCTCAGCTCTATACGGTCATGCGGGATCAATACATAGTGCCAATTTTTACCACCGTGTAGCTTGGCGTGCTCATTGGCGTAGTTACACCAACGCACGGCAGCCCTGGCTTTGGCCTGAACTTCCGGTGAATCCACTTCTGTTGCCTTCTTAGGTTCCATCAGCAGATACTCGGTTTCCGTTTCCACCACAAAATCTGGCTCGTAATTCTGGCCGTTGGCATACTCGATTTTGAACTGGCCGGGGGCTGGCTTCATCCACTTGAGTACCGAAGGCTCGTTTTCCAGAATTTGCGCCAGACGCCACTCTCCGTCTGCGGAGTCGAATTTCTGGTAGGGGTAGCAGCACTTGGTAAATCCGGTGAACAGCATATGCCGTATTTTGCTTTTCTCACCCGGTTGAATGGGTGAACGAAAATCCCGAGGCTGCTCGTCTCTGGCGTAGTTAAAGGTTGCAGGCCGTAGAATATCGAATCCCTGAGTGATTCTGCCCACATAATCGGTGGGCGTCGTCCACATATTGGCTCGCAACTGTGCCCAGATAAAGTCGGCCAACTGCTGACCCTGAGTCTTCAGCAGGTTCTCTGCGTCTTCTTCACTCAAGTAGCTACGCAAATGTGTCACCATTTGCCCGGCCAGTTTATACAAGGCTGCTGCATGTTGGTCATAATCGATCTCATCGTGATCGATCAATGAACGTACCAGGTAATCTGCTGGGCGAGCTTCTGTATCCCCGCCTTCTTCCCAGCTGATACTACTGATGCGGTTGTCTTCCAGATGCTGTAGCAGCATCTCTTTGCTGCCAGGTTTCAAGGCAACTCGCTCAAGCCCTGACAACTCAAAATCCGCAAAGCCATAGTTCACTTCCCGGGTTGGCAGGATCACAATCTGGGGAATATCGATGGTGTGCTCTACCAATTTCTCGGTAATGGCTATCACCAGATCATTGATGGCGCTATCGTCCATCCGAGGTAACGGCAACTGCTCGGCAGCAGTCTCTCCCCCTGCATTCTCATTTTTTTGTACCTGAGGAGATACCGGCGGAAACCATTCGCGCATGGCTTGCTGTACGCGCTTGGTCACCGTTTCTTTCATTTCATTACTGTTCAGCTCTTTACTACTGGTCAGCCGCTTCGCCTCTTCACTAACAACCTTGAACGTCAGCTCCGCTACCTTGCGATCGGATTCCGTATTAAGCAGCGAAGGCAAAGCGGGCTTTTCTGCTGCTACATTATCGCCATAACCTGCTGGGGGCTTTTCATGAATCTCTCTACCGTCCAGTTCTGTAGGCCGACGTCCCAACAGGATTTCCACCATGGAAGGCACAACCATGGTCTGCGGCTTCTTTTCGGGAATACCATTTTCATCATCTTCGGCACCGATATAGAGCGTCTTTTTAATGACGGACTCCTTGTCATTGGCCCGGTCGATAATCTCCTGAAAACGGTCATGGGCGATAATCGTCAACCGATCGACCGCCTCTACACCAGTACGCTTGCCATAAGGTAGGCGAAGACCACGGCCTATGGTCTGCTCGGTCAGAATCTCCGAGGCAGAGGCCCGCAGTGGCACTATGGTGTACAGGTTGGTGACGTCCCAGCCTTCTTTCAGCTTGTTGACGTGAATAACTATCTCGGTGTCTTTATCGTGCTCTACCGCCAACAGTCGTTGGGTGGTTTCCTCTGACTCTTCCGCTCCCTGATTGGAATGAACGGTGATCACCTTGCCCTTGTAGGCCCCCTCGAAGAAGCTGTCATCTTCCATCCTGCTCTTAAGCTCATCGGCATGGAGTGTGTCTTGGGCAACCACAAGCATAAAAGGCTTAACCGAGGGTCTACCGGTGTTATTAGCATAACTGGCCAGCTCGGTTTTCACATATTCGTGATGGTGAATGCCATCTTCCAGCTTGATACGTTCCAGCTGATCCTGATTATAACTGGCCGCTCTAAAGTCTTTACGGGTGGCCACAGCAGGTATCTTCACATAGCCGTCATTCAAGGCGCTGGCAAGCGGGTAGTGATAAATGATGTTTCTGAAGTCCCTGGGGTTGGCACCCACTGTCTTGGGGGTGGCAGTCAGCTCAATGCCTAACACCGGTTTAAGGTCGTTCAGGGCCTTAGCTCCGGCGCTGGCGTAGTAGCGGTGTGCCTCGTCCATCAATACCACCAGATCCGGCAGCTCGGCCAGGTAGCTGAAATAAGAATCGCCGATGTACTCCTGAATACGGCGGATCTTGGCGGTCTTGGACTTATCCGCTCCCTTTTTGTTGTCCAGGGCATTGATCTTGGACACGTTAAAAATATTGATATGGGGGGCCGTTTCGGTAGCGAACAAGTCACCGGTCATCCGTTCGGTTACCGCATAGTCCAGGCGCACGCCACGCCCTTCCTGATAGTCATCACCGGTCACCAGCACAGGCGGCGTCTGGGACAGCTCGGGTATACCCTGAAACACATACTTGGGCGAGCCCGGCAAAAAGTCCTGTTTCAGCTTTTCGTAGATGGTCAGGTTCGGCGCCAGCACAAAGAAATGACGACTACGGCCGGTAAGGTACAGCCAGGCGATCATGGCCCCCATCAGCCGGGTTTTGCCCACCCCCGTCGCCAGGGCAAAACACAGGGACGGGAAGCTACGCTCAAAGCCTTTGACGGTAGGCTGCTCTTCCTTGATGACCTTCAGCCAGTGATTAAGATCCGGGTCTTTATCGAGCTTGAGTTGCTCCAGTATCCGGCAAAGGATCTGCAGAGATTTATCCTGGGGCTTGCGCAGCGACAACCTGGCGCTGAGCTGGTTAGCCGTTTTTATATCCGTGCTCATGAATTATCCTTATTATTCTTCTTCGGCGCTTGTAGTTGCTTGTTCAACTGTTTCTTGTTCGGCTGGCTCTTCCGGCAGCACGTTGAGGGTAAAGCTGTAATCGTCGTGATCCCACTCGCACTTGTTGAGGATGGCGCGGGGGATTTTCTTCAGAGTCAGATTGGCAAACTCGGCGCCATCGGTCATAAAGGCCTTGCAGCAGATCAGCAAGGTACGCTCCGAGCCTACCTCTTCGCTGATGCGCTTGAGCTGGTCATAGGCCAGGGAGCCGGTGGTAACATAGATGTAGTCGGTCTCGGTGCTGTAGCCATGGTTCCAGAACTGGGTCTGACTGGGTGCATAGGTGAAGCCCATGTGCTTGCACATGGCCTCAGCCAGCATCTCACCATTGTACTCCTTGTTGATGACCCAGTTGCCCCAACTGTCTTTTTTCAACAGAGAAGGCGCTAGGCGAAGATAACGGAATCCGCCACCGCCTTGCCAGTTTACCGCCTTGGAAATACCGTCTTGATCTTCCCCCGTTATAACAGATTTCAAACGTAGCTGAATGTGAGTAAACGCTTGCTCTCTAAGTTCAACGGAGATCCATCGTCGCTTCATTTTATGTGCGACAGCAGCTGTTGTTCCAGAACCGGCAAAAGAATCCAACACTAGGTCGCCTTCAGATGTACATAAATCAAGAACACGTTTTATCAATTGCTCTGGCTTCTTCCCCTTTGGGAACTTAACCCCGCCTTCTTTATGAAGGTTATTAGACAAAATATCATCCCATAAGTTTGTCAAAGGTTCACCAGCTACTAATTCACCATCTATATCCTTTAGCTTATTTTTATAAAAAAGCCACCTTTGGCCTCCTTTAAAATACATATCCTCGTAACCATCTCTTTCAAGATAGACAACCTTTTCTGGGTTAGCCTTTGATTCATCGATAGAATCCCTAACATTCCTACCTACCGAGTTATAATCTGGCCTTGCTGGCTGCACCACTCTATGTGCATTATTTATAACAAACTCACTTAAAAGCTCTTCATACTTCCCCCCAAGAAGCTTTTTCAGCTCCTTTGGGGTCGATTGATACTCTTTTGAAAACGCTTCACTCAAGGTACAAAGACTCCAAAATTCATACCCTTTCTCATAATTCAATATAAATTGTGAATATCTGGAGTCACGCTCTCGTGCAGTATATAAGCGATTAGGCTTCCAATGCGATTTATCTTTAGCATAAACAAGGATGTAATTTGTTGTCGTAACTAACCCAGGGTTTATTGACTTATGCCCAGTTGCCGAGCCTTGCTTAAAGGTTACAATATTAACTCTATTTTGACGGCCAAATATCTCATCCAGCAAAACCATCAAATAACCAAGCTCATTGTCATCAATATGAACAAATAAAGCTCCATCCCTTGCTGTTAAGTTATAAATCAACTCTAACCTGTCACGTATAAGAGTTAACCATTGCGAGTGTTCTAATCCATCATCATAATTTTCAAATGCCTCTCCTGTATTAAAAGGAGGGTCAATATATACGCACTTCACCTGCCCCGCATATTGCTGTTCCAGCGCTTTCAGTGCCAGCAGGTTATCGCCGTGGATCAACAGGTTGTCATGAAAGGCCTTGGGCTGCTGCTCGTCATCGGAAAAAAGATCATCGGCGGTCAGGTTCTCCGGTGCCGCCTGGTAGGACAGGCTCTTGTCTTCCAGAAAAATACGGGGTTCCAGGCGCGGGCGCTTGTCTTTACCAATCCAGGTTAGTTCCAGTTTTTGCTTTTTAATGCTCATAGTTGTTCCGGTAAACCTTAGTCGGCGAGCGCCTGCAGGCGCTCAATCCAGTCGTTAAAATGGGGGCATTGAGCCCGGATGGTATCCAGGCCGATATCTTCGGCAATCAGCGGTCCGTGCAGGGTTTTACGGTATTCCGGCACCAGTGCCAGAATCCGTTTTGACGGTGCCGTTTGTGGGCTGTTGTTGATCAGCTCAGGGCTGTCGAAGCTGGCCTTTATCGCTTCCAGCCTGACCACCGGCGCATCATCGTCCAGCCAATCAGCAAACTTTTTAGGCTCGCAAAACAGCAAGGCCTCGAACTCGTGTAACAGAAAATTCGGGATAAAATTGGACTCGTTGATGTCTGCGGCAAAGGCCGCTTCCAATGCCGAGATTCTGAGCCGGGCATCTGGCTCCTGGCTATCCAATCCAGGGAAGTCGGTCGGCAAGCCATAGTAATCGATCAGGGTAGTAACAAAGGCTCCTTTATCTTGCCTGCACAACCGAGTGACCTGATGCTTGACCTTGCCATAGCTGACGATGCCACCTCTGTGGCCCGTGCTGGTTTGCGCCAGAATGGCATTGAGATAGATGCCCTGGTTGGCAAAATAAGGCAGTAACAAGTCGCGCACGAAAGTTTCTTCCGTTTGCCCTTCCACAAATACATTCACCCGGATCATCGTTGTGGTCTCCCGCCCAGCAGGTTTTTCTTCCACAATTCGCCCAGGCTGTAGTCTTGCAGCC
Organism: Gammaproteobacteria bacterium; assembly: GCA_018222825.1. GTDB lineage: Bacteria > Pseudomonadota > Gammaproteobacteria > Enterobacterales > Aeromonadaceae > Oceanimonas. The sequence continues at coordinate 18,112 of JAAEZO010000006.1, read as the reverse complement.
ACTCCTTAAAGCTGTCTGTCTCCAATCGCTTGAAGGTGGAAGCGCCCTGCTGTTTGTCGACCACTATCAAGTCTTCGGCATCAAACTGGTTAACCAGCTCCACCGATTGGGTAGAGACGATCAGCTGATGCTCACTGCTGGCGCTTTTGATCAACTCCGCCAGCACGTTAATGGCGTAGGGGTGCAGCCCAAGTTCGGGCTCATCGACGATGATAGAGCTGGGCATAAACTCTTCCGGCTGCAACAACACCGTGGCCAGAAGAATAAAGCGCAGGGTGCCGTCGGAAAGCTCACTGGCCTTGAAGGGGATGTCCTGCTCTTTTTCTGTCCATTCCAGCTGTATGCTGTCCGGGTTATCCGGTGTTGGCCGCAGATAGAAGCCACCGAAGAAAGGCGCCACCATCTGGATGGTTCTGACGATACGTTTGTAGTGGCTGGGGTAGTTTTTTTGCAGCCGAAACAAAAACGCCGCCAGGTTGGCACCGTCTTCGCGCAGGAAGTCGTTATCGCTGATGCGGTGGATCTGCTTGACCCTGGCACTGTTACTGGTGTCATGGAAGTGATAGACACGCCAGCGACGCATGTAAGGCAACGTATACTGCTTTATTTGAGACTTGTGGCTATCTGCCATTGATTCAAAATGACCGGAATAGTTACCGAAGTCTCCGCCCATGTTCCAAAAGAGAGACTCGTTCTGAAACATCATTCGGTTATCGTTGGTTGGCTCCAGGGCAAACTTGTAACCGTTATTACCAAAGAACAGCTCGCCTTTTAGTAGCTCCGTTTTCTTCCGGCCAAAATGCAGCAAAGCATCCGGCCCACCCGCTCTGCCAACCTGCGATTGCAACCGATGATCGAGTACGGTGGCGATCAGTCGGAAAAAACTGATGAAGTTAGATTTACCGGCACCATTGGCGCCAATGAGCACATTCAGGCACCCCATTTGTAAGTCGCATTTGCCGATAGACTTGTAGCCTTCGATCACGATATGGCTGAGTTGATCGCTGCCTGTGACCTTTTTCATGCTGTAACCTCTTGTGCTGATGCCACCAACTGCCAGTGAATGGAGAATAACACCTCCATACGAGTCTCTGTAGCCAGGCGCTCTTCTATTTCTTCCAACAGGCGGTCTTCTTCCTGCTCGATCTTTTTCTTTTCCTGGTGGTAGCTGAGCATCACGTTGTCCCGTTCACGCTCCAGCAGCTTGAGCTGTTTTTTGGCCGTCATTTTTTCCTGCAATGAACTCAGGTTCCGTGCTGCCTTGCGGGCTTCTTTGATCTCTTGATCCAGCTGCTTGATGCGGATATCCAGCGCCACACGCTTGTCTTCCGCCCAGCGTTCGAGTTTGTCCACCGCTTCGCTGTAGTAAAGTTCGTTATCCTGCTCGATCTGTGCCTTGAAAGCCGCTAATTGCTCCGTTACTTGCCCTTCAAGTTGCTGATCATCAAACGGCGTTATCGTGCCGGGCGTGCCATTCAATGGCAACTGCAGCAGCCGTTCTACCGTCTCGAAGTGAATGGGGTTGCCATTTTGATCTATGGCCGACAGCAGCAGATGTTCACGGCGCTGGGCGCTGGCATTCACGATGACCTTAACGACTTTTAACAGGCCCTGCTGACCTATCAGGTTTTTCACATCCACCCACTGCCCCTGCTCGGGCTGGTAGCTAAAGGTCAGTTTGGCGGCGGGCAACGGTTGCTGCTTGGCTTGCTCAATGAGAGCTGCACCCATGCCGTCATGAGGACGAAGGAAATAGCCATCCTGCGTCTCAGCCGTTTGCCAGTTGAGGTTGTATGCTTTCCCCTGCCAGATGAAAGCATCCTCACCTTCCTGATAACTGCCGTCATCCTGCTGCGACAGCGCCATTCTGGCCAGCAACAGCAGCCGCTGCTGATAGCTGCTTAACTGACGACTCGTCTTGCTCCGGCGCAGATTCAGGCGGCTGATTACATCGGCGTCGAAGTTCTCCAGCAGAGATCGCCTGGTATCATTGTTTTTGATATCGAGTCGCTCCTTAAGCTCTTCCTGCAAGGCGTTAAATTCGTCTTCTATTTGTTCATCACTGCGACAACGCTGGTAAATATCGTGTATGCGTCGTTCGATATCGACACCCGATTCGATAGAACCAAGTACTTCATCTGAGGCCCCGAAGACCCCTTCAAAGAGCTGAAACTTCTGGCTTAGCAACTCAAACACACGCTCGTCGGCTCGGTTGCCCTTGTTGATGAAGTTAACCACCACCACATCGTGTTTCTGGCCGTAACGATGCACACGGCCGATACGTTGCTCTACTCGCTGCGGGTTCCAGGGCAGATCGTAGTTAATCAACAGGGAGCAGAACTGCAGGTTAATCCCCTCGGCGCCCGCTTCCGTGGAGATCATCAAGGTGGCATCTTCACGAAACTTATCAACCAGAGCTGCCTTCATATCGGCAGTTTTGGAACCAGAGACACGGCTCGATCCCTGATGACGCTCCAGCCACTCTTTATAGATGGCTTTAGACTCCGGATCGTTATTGCTGCCGTTGAGCATGACTATCTGGCCATTATAGCCTTCACTCGCCAGCATTTCGGCCAGCCAGGTTTGAGTTCGTACCGATTCGGTAAAAATGACGGCCTTGCGGGCACCACCAAGATCCGCTGTTTTCTCGAATGCCCGTTCCAGCACTCGAAGCAAGGCTTGTGCCTTGGCGTTTTGTGAAATATTACCCGCCAGGGCTTTGAAGTCTTTTAACTGGTCTATCTCTGCTTGCAGGGCTTCGGGATCAATCAGATCCTCGTCTGAGTATCCTTCTTCATCCTGATAATCTTCCAGGTTTTCATAATCCTGCAATGCCTCGACCAGAGGTTGTTTTTGTTCCAGCCGGTTGATCATGGTCTCCAGGGTCCCCTGGATGGCGTAGGAGGATGATGCCAGTATCTTGCGGATAACCAGGGTGACCAGATGACGTGCGCCACTCTTTATGGCTAGCAGCTCTTCCTGCTGCAGGTACTCGGATACCTGACGATACAGTTGATCTTCTATTTCGGTAGGACGGAAATCCTCTGTCATTGAATAGCGACGAGTAAAGCTGATCCCCCCCTCCTCTTGCACCTGACGCCTGAGGGTGCGGTTGCACACCTTGCTTAAGCGGGTACGCAACAAGACCAGTTCCATCTCATCCAGATTATGCTTCGAGTAACGCGCCTTAAAGGCAGCCAGATCGCCAAAGAAGTGAGGATCAATCACGGACACTAGACCGTACAGCTCTAACAGGCTGTTTTGCAGTGGAGTAGCTGAAAGCAGCACCTTCTTGCAGCCAGCCAGCGCCGATTCCAGTTTTTTAGCTGTTTTGGCTCCTTCGTTTTTGTAAATATTTCTCAATTTATGGGCTTCATCCAGCACCACCAAATCCCAAGGCACCCTAGCAATATCCAGTTCTTTGCGGGCAGCAAACTCATAAGAGCAGATGCATACCGCTGGCTGGCCCTTGCTCAGTTCAATATCGAAGGGATTAGTATGCCCGGCTTTTTTTGCTTCATTGAAGCTCTTGGCTTCCAAAATCACCGAGGGCAGTGAGAACTTTTCTTCCAGCTCCTGGCTCCACTGCTTACGTAATGTTGCAGGAACAATCAGCAGCAGCTTACGGCGTCTTTCGGCCCACTTTTGAGCCAGCACCAGGCTGGCTTCAATGGTCTTGCCCAGCCCCACCTCATCGGCCAGGATCACGCCACTGGAAAGCGGCGAAGCCAGGGCAAACATAGCAGCCTCGATCTGATGAGGGTTCATGTCTACCTTGGCACCCGCCATGGTTTGAGCCATGGTGTCTTCTGCTTTACCTTCCAGCGTTAGCCAGTGAGCCAACCAGGCTTGTTGATGAGCTGAATAACGCATCATTTCTGCTCTTCCTTCATCACTGATGGTGTTTCTGTACTGATGGGGTCTAACCGGCTTCCTTCATGCCTGGACAGGAATTCGCCCACTGCCTGACGAATTACCCGAGAAATGGATAAGTCACTGACCTCGGCCAAGTGGCAAAGCGATTCGTATTGTTCCTTGGATAAGGAAACCGTGGTTCTAACAGACTTCATGAGCAACCAAACAGGATAACGAGACAGGATGTGCATCACTTTACATCTTTCCGATGCATTCAGCCACTGCGCGACCATGCACACATCAGCAGTTGTGTTCAGCGTGTATTCAGTGTTTGGGGTGGAAGCGACATTAAGCGTCGTCCAGCTTCCGGCTCGTTCAGAGTGTTCTATTCAGAGCTTGAAGCAGGGTGTAGTGATAAAGAGGGGCTAAATGGGACCTTATGGGGAAAGTGCGCTAGATGCTCATCCTCTGGAGCCACCAAAGGCATGATGTTTTGCACCAAACTCCTTGGAGTGTTCCTTGCATATGTAACTGGCCGCCAGGAAGAGCGGCCCTATGTCTTCGCCAGACTTCAAATGGAACGTACCTGCAACGTTCACCAGGCCTCTCGAATCATACTCTTCTATATCGAGAGCACTTGCCCATGCCGAGCTTAGCTTGCTGTAAAGATTTCCCTCTGGGCTGCTCATGTTCCCCAGCGTAAAGTAAGCATCCCGGTTGAACAGTAGTAGTAAGTGATAGTGTGGATGACCATCTTGGCCCAATTCCCTTGCCCATAAGTACCTGAAACCTGGCTCATGCATTCTACGACCTTGACGCAGACCGCTTTGATAGGAATGCTTCAGCTTGGCTCTTAGGGAACAAATGAATCTGTTTATCATATCGCTTGAGTAACACTCAGTGTTCACGAAATTTGGAAGCCTCAAATCCAGACGTATGGCAAACACTCGGCTGTGGTATGCGCGATGAGTGTTAATTACCTGATGTGTTTTATCAAGGTACTCTGTGATACAAGGTCCTTTGCCAGTTAGTACTGGCATGCCATTATACTCCTGACCATGCCATCTACTTAAATTAGTATTCAGTTCAACTCTTACGTTATTCATAACCATCCTTACTAAATCAATTAAGTTAATTTATCCAATATTACTATACCGACAAGAGCGCTATCTAAAGCAAAGAGAAGCAAGCGCTACAAAACAAAAAAAGCATCGATGACCCCCGACACAATAGAAAACATTCCACTCTCCAAAAATACCAAAACAAAAGGGGAATATTTAAAAGACTAAAACTTAGCCATCCCTCATAGCCAAACGTTCCAACATCCAGTTTTCCACTTCACTTTCAAGCCAGCCTGTGGCCTTGCCTCCAAGTGAGACTCCCTTAGGGAAGCAACCTTCAGCAATCTGCCGGTAAATGGTAGAACGGGAAAGTCCGGTTTTATCGATAACGTCTTTAAGTCTTAAAAATCTCATGACCAGCTCCTTTAATATGGTTCATGAGATATGGCGAAGATGTAGTTTTTTACATTCTGAAGTTATCAAGACGGCTAGCAAGCAGTTTACTTACCCCCTCGGACAATTCAAAAACCTCAATTTCCCTACTGGCTTTTTGTCCATTATCAAGATACTCACTACTTGAGGAAATCTTCACACTGTACTTTTTGGTAGTTAGCATCATGTATTCTTGATTAAAGAACTGAATAGAAAAGTTCCTCACGGCATGATCGCTTCCGCCTTGCCTGAGCATAACAAAGCGAAAATCAGACTTACTTTCCCTAATAACGTCCAGAGCTCGATTTATTCTAGATGCCAACATCAAGGATGCACGACAAATGAACAACGCCAGCTTGAAACGTAACTGAAGCGATTCAGAATTAAAGTCTCCCAGATCAGACTCATCAAAACGGTAACCAGATTTTTCATTCATAAACCTGCAAGCGATAAAAGAGCACACTTCTAGCTCATAACACTTTACATCGAGAGGTCTATCCAGTAAGAAATCACATATAGGAAGTAGTTCTCTATTCTTAAGAAAATATTTCCCTCCATGAATAAAATTAGAGGTAACAGCCAACACAGCCCATCGCAGATAACCTCTACTCTGTTCACTCATAACAGAATGAAGCTCCTCTACGTAAAAGTGAATACCAAAGAATGCTATCCGAGCCAAGTTGTTTTTAATACTTTCTAAAGGTTTGGAGTTAGCCAAACTGTACATTGTGTCTATAACTGAAATTTCATTGAGATCCGACGTCGAAAGTCTTTCTTCTTTATACTCAACAGAACCATACCTAAAAGAGCAATGCCCAAACACAGCATGAGGCAGCCATAAATGAAATTCACTTTTCACTTTACCAAACACAGAAGACGCACTAAACCCTGGCATGTAACCACAAAGAATTGAGCTATCCAGTAAACTTTTAATATGCCCTCTTAAACGCTGCTCCGTCATACCTGCCAGCTTGCGTAACTCAGCATTTGACACACCAGTGACCATCCCTAAAGCATCGGAGTAAGACAGCATCACGGCCAAAAGGTATCTGCTGGCGCGACTAACCCCCCCCCGCTTCACACGTTCAGGGTTATCTCCATGCTCAGGGAAAAGCACTGCGTCTATCTGTTCATATAACGGTGGCAGAGGTGAGCCTGCCGGTGATTTGCTTCTTATATGCTGCTGAATGAAGCCGCTAACTTGGTAAAGAGTTTTACCCGGTGAGTCTCTTACCTGGGTAATCAAGCCTGCCTGCTTTAGGTAGTCCATACCTTTTCTCACAGCCCGATCATCGGAGTCGCACTCCTTCACCAAGCTCTTCACTGTACCGGGGAATGAGACCGATGCCCTATGTCTCACGAGCAACCTGATAATGAAAAGCCTGGCTTCTGGGGGCAGTCCCCAGCCCTTTTCAAGCACTGCATCACTCAACTTTGGAGTAAGTTTCACCAGATCATCGAAGCCATTTTTTAGCAAGTGATAGTGAGGCATCATGTGTCCTATAGATCAATAAAGGACAAATAATACCTATAAAAAAGCTTTATTCCCACAAACGTTTGTAGCATCGTTAAATTAACGCTTGTAGCAACGTTTACATGAATGTTGACTTATTTTGCTTTCAAGCCGCACAATGCCTTTCATACTTACAGCCCCCAGAGAAATCTCATGAGTGACGACAAGCCAAGACTGATAATGAAGTGGATTAATAACGCGACGCATGAGCAGATTTCTCACGCCACCAGCTACATTCAGAGACAGGGGCTTGAACTCCCCCACGCATCAACCTGTCAACAATCATTGATTAATTTATTCACAAACGAACCAGCCCAAGGTAATCCTTACCCATTAGAAAGATGGGTAACATTCCAGAAGATGACGGCTCACTGCCGCCAGAAGAAACACAAACTCCACTCAGGTAAAGTTCAGCTATCGGCATCGATAAGAAGAGAGCATAAGGAAAAACTAGAGCACATAGCGAAAGAGATGAATACATCTCAGAGTGAGGTGTTAGAGCTTCTTATTGAAAACTATGAAAAAATAAAGTCAAAACAAAAGCAAGGAAGAAAGGAGGCAAAAAAAAGCCACCACTCATCAGTAGATGATATACCTACCATGCCAAAAACCTTTATAAAAAGTGCTTTTCAAGAGATATTAGAAGATAAGTATTCCGTCATTCACCCCCCTATATCAGGAGACTACAAAGGTTTAATATAATACAAAAAGCCAATCAAATGTCAGATTGGCTAACCCTAAAGTGTAGCATCAAGTAAACCTCAGTCACATATAAGAAAAATATAGTAAAGCTTACTTACAATTTACACGACCAATTCATCAAGATAATTCGCCCACACCTGCAACCAATGACGACTTTCCTTTTCATAACGATGCAAGTCATAAGTCCCTTCAATTCCAGATCTAGCATGACCAAGGATTGCTTCAGCTACTTCATTCGGACATTGTAAGCGAGCCAACCCCGTTCTTACTGTTCGTCTCAGATCGTGTGGTGTCCAGTGATCAATATCTAGCATTACTCCCTTCGTTCTCATAACCCATGATTGCTCAGATAGCTTTTTTTGCTGTACTGGTAAGCCGGTTATTTTTGATGGAAACATCGCATCTGTTGTACCAACAGGTAATTTTTTTATTATATTAACAGCTTGGCTAGGCAGCTGAACATAACGATCCGTTGCTGTCTTTGTTTCTCTTATATGCAATGTTTTTTCTTTGGCATCAAAGTCTCTCCACTGTGCATTGCAAAGCTCTCCTGTTCTACATCCTGTAAGCAATGTTAAATGAAGGATTTTCTTTTGCGCATTTGTATAATCTGACTTCGGCAACCACTTAATTAGTTTTATAACTTCTTTATCAGATAACACTCTTCGACCTGGCTTAGATGTAAGCTTTATTTTCGCTTGCCTTAGTCCTGCTTTTGCTAGTAACGCAGGGTTAGCAAAATCGTCAGGTAACCTATCAATGCCAATGGCATATTCGTAAGCTGCAGACAGCTCTCTTAATACACTACCGGCTTGTACATTTGCACCTCTAGCGACAATACCCATGATCATCTCGATCACATCTTTTCTTAAAATATCTGTTGCCGGACGTGAACCCATGAATGGCACGACATCAATATAAAGAGTTCTTCTAGTTTCAACCTGTCCCTTAGGCTTACGAGAACCAGACTTTAGTTGTCCACTTGGTAACTTCTGGTCTTCTATCTGACTAGTCAAATACAGTTCGATTAAATCTTGTACCGTGAAGGTTTGACGCCCTTGCTCAATGAGCAATGAACGTTCTTTCTCTTCCTTTTTTTTTCTTTTTATCTCATTGGCAGGGCAAATTTTTTTTCTTCGCAGTAACTTCCAATCTTGAAGTATTGAGCGAGCTCCAGCCAAAGAGGTCTCTGGAAAGTTTCCAATTTTGGCCTGCACTAGCTTTCCTGTCTCAGGGCTAGTGTATCTGTAGAAGAACGTCTTAAGGCCTGTACTACCGCAAGCTACCCGTAGGCCTCTATTTTCCCCAGCATCAGCAAGATCACTACTACTCGGTTTCATAGTCTGAATTGTTCTTGTTGTCAGAGGTTTGGTACTCTTCGCTAAGGTCATCTCACAATCTCCTATTAGCTCTGTTCTGTTAGGCCACCATCTAATAAGCCGAGCCGCTCACCTTGCGCTTTGTATTCTTCTATAGCGTGTACGGATGACACGTACAACCTACACTAAAACCTATATTAAAACATAGGTTTTAGTGATATCAGCTGACACATCATGAGACGACTTGAGAAACCAAATATTATAAAATCTCTTTATAAACATATACTAACGGTGGTTAAGTGAGTGAAAACTAAAGAGTTAGATCAACAACACACACCTATGATGCAGCAGTACCTGGCACTGAAGGCACAGCATCCGGACATTCTGCTGTTCTATCGCATGGGAGATTTTTATGAGCTGTTCTATGACGATGCCAAGAAAGCCTCGCGCCTGCTGGATATTTCCCTGACCAAGCGCGGCAAATCGGGCGGCAACGCCATTCCCATGGCGGGGGTGCCCCATCATGCGGCCGAAAACTATCTGGCGCGGCTGGTACAGATGGGCGAATCGGTGGCCATCTGCGAGCAGATTGGCGATCCGGCTACCAGCAAGGGGCCGGTGGAACGCCAGGTGGTACGGATTATTACTCCCGGCACCCTGTCGGACGAGGCGCTGCTGGCCGACCGGCAGGATAACTGCCTGGCGGCGGTGTATCACGATGGTCAGCAATTCGGTTACGGCATCATCGATGTCAGCACCGGCCGCTTCGTGCTCAACCAGTTCGACACCGAAGAGGCGCTGGTCGCCGAGCTGCAGCGCACCCAGCCCGCCGAGCTGCTGTATCCGGAAGGCTTTCACTGGTATGCGCTTATCGAGCAACGCAAGGGGCTGCGCCGCCGCCCGGAATGGGAGTTCGATCTGGGCACCGCTCGTCACCTGCTGTGCCAGCAATTCGGCACCCGGGATCTGGTGGGCTTCGGCGTCGAGCAGTCCACCACAGCGCTGTGTGCCGCCGGTTGCCTGCTGCAATATGTAAAAGACACCCAGCGCACCGCCCTGCCCCACATCGGCAGCGTCAGCCTGGAACGCAGTCAGGACATGGTGATCATGGACGCCGCCACCCGCCGCAATCTGGAACTGACGCTGAATCTGTCCGGCACCATGGAAAACACCCTGGCCGAGGTGCTGGACAATACCGCCACCCCCATGGGCAGCCGCCTGCTCAAGCGTTGGATCCACCAGCCCAGCCGCGATATCGAGGATCTGAGCCGCCGTCAGGACATGATTGCCCTGTTGATGGAGCAGGGCCGCCATGAAGATCTGCGCCAGCCCCTGCGGCAGGTCGGAGACATGGAGCGGGTGCTGGCACGACTGGCGTTGCGCTCGGCCCGCCCCCGGGATCTGAGCCGGCTGCGCTCGGCATTGCAGGTGCTGCCCGACATTCAGGCCATGGTGAGCGAAGTCACCCCTTCCTGCCTGGATGCTCTGGCCGCGCGTATCGGTCAATTTCCGGATCTGGCCGAGCTGCTGGAGCAGGCGGTGGTCGATACCCCGCCGGTGCTGATCCGCGACGGTGGCGTTATTCGCGATGGTTTCAGCCCCGAGCTGGACGAGCTGCGCGAGCTGGCCGCCGGGGCTCACCGTTATCTGGAAGAGCTGGAAGCTCGCGAGAAAGCCGCCACCGGCATCTCCACCCTCAAGGTGGCCTACAACCGGGTGCATGGCTTTTACATCGAGGTCAGCCGGGCCAGTGCCCATCTGGTGCCGGTGCATTATGTGCGTCGCCAGACCCTGAAGAACAACGAACGCTACCTCATTCCCGAATTGAAAGAGTACGAAGACAAGGTGCTCAACGCCCAGAGCAAGGGCCTGGCGCTGGAAAAGAAACTGTACGAGGCGTTGCTGGATCGCTTGCTGGAACAATTGCAGCCGTTGCAGCACAGTGCCATCGCCCTGGCCCAGCTGGATGTGTTCGCCAACCTGGCCGAGCGGGCCGAAAGCCTGAATTACTGCCGCCCGCAACTGACCGGTGACGAGGTAATCGATATAGAAGAAGGTCGCCATCCGGTCGTCGAGCAGGTGATGACCGATCCCTTTATCGCCAACCCGCTGTCGATGTCACAGCAACGCAAGATGCTGGTGATCACCGGGCCGAACATGGGGGGTAAATCCACCTATATGCGGCAAACGGCACTGATCGTGCTGATGGCTTACATCGGCTCTTTCGTACCGGCCCAGCGCGCCCGTATCGGCAAGGTTGACCGTATTTTTACCCGTATCGGCGCCTCGGACGATCTGGCCTCGGGCCGCTCCACCTTCATGGTCGAAATGACCGAAACCGCCAATATTCTCAACAACGCCAGCCGTCACAGTCTGGTATTGATGGATGAAATCGGTCGCGGCACCAGCACCTACGACGGTCTGGCGCTGGCCTGGTCCTGCGCCGACGCGCTGGCCAACCGACTGCATGCCTATACCCTGTTCGCGACCCATTACTTTGAACTGACCGAGCTGGCGGGCTTGTGGCCCGAGGTGGCCAACGTGCATCTGGATGCGGTAGAGCATGGCGACACCATCGCCTTTATGCATGCGGTACAGGAAGGTGCGGCCAGCCGCTCTTACGGCTTGCAGGTCGCCGCCCTCGCCGGGGTACCGAAAGCGGTGCTGACCCTGGCCCGGCAGAAGCTGGCCGAGCTGGAAAGTGGTCATCGGCCTAGGGAGAAGGCGCAACAACGTCAAAACGCAGCCGCCAATCCGCTCCCGGCGCAACATGATGATCCGCAGTCGTCGCTGCCGCTGTTAGACACCGCAGACGAGCCGGATCCGGCACTGATGATGCTCGACGAGCTGGACCCGGACGAACTCAGCCCCCGCCAGGCATTGACGCTGCTGTATCAACTGAAACAGGCGCGTCAAACGGAGCGGTAAGGCATTACCGGCGCGCCGTTATAAAAAACGCGGCTGCAGACCTTATGGGTCTGCAGCCGCGTTTTTAGTTACCGCCGATGGCTTGCATCTACTCCAGCACGTCAGCGATTAATCGCTGTAGAACAGGGTATCGATCGACAGTCCCTGCTGGGTAAGCACTTCCTTCAAACGGCGCAGGGCTTCCACCTGAATCTGCCGTACCCGTTCCCGGGTCAGGCCTATCTCTCTGCCCACATCTTCCAGCGTCGAAGCTTCGTAACCGAGCAGGCCGAAACGGCGCGCCAGCACTTCCCGTTGCTTGGGGTTGAGTTCTTCCAACCAGCGCACCAGGCTCAGACGAATGTCGTCATCCTGAATTTCGGTTTCCGGATCCAGATCATTCTCGTCGGTGATCACATCGAGCAACGCCTTGTCGCCATCCCCGCCGATGGGGGTATCGACCGAGCTGATTTTTTCATTCAGCTTGAGCATGCGGGAAACATCTTCCACCGGCTTGTCGAGGGCGTCGGCAATTTCTTCGGCGGTGGGTTCATGATCGAGCCGATGAGCCAGCTCGCGGGCGGTACGCAGATAAACGTTGAGTTCCTTGACCACGTGAATGGGCAAGCGAATGGTGCGGGTCTGGTTCATGATGGCCCGCTCTATGGTCTGGCGAATCCACCAGGTGGCATAGGTCGAGAAACGAAAACCACGCTCGGGATCGAATTTTTCGACGGCGCGGATCAGACCGAGGTTGCCCTCTTCAATCAGGTCCAGCAGCGCCAGGCCCCGATTGTTGTAGCGGCGGGATATTTTGACCACCAGCCGCAGGTTGGACTCGATCATCCGCTTGCGGGCAATCAAATCACCTCGCAGTGCGCGGCGGGAATAGAGCACTTCTTCCTCTGCCGTCAGCAGGGGAGAAAAGCCGATTTCTCCCAGATAAAGCTGGGTAACATCCAGCGTGCGAGCGCTGGGTACCTTGAGGGCTTCTTCTTCCTGAATACTGTCCTTTTCATCGCTACCGGTCATGACATCCTGTTCAGTCTCGGTATTCAAGTCCACCTCATCATGGTGGGTGTTCTTTTTACTCTGGCTCATGGCAGTTCTCCCTAAATCCGGGTACTACCTGTTTCCCGGAATCTATCGCTTTGGCAGATATTTCATCGGATTAACCGAAGATCCCTGATACCGGATTTCGAAATGCAAGCGCACATCGGTGGTATCACTACTGCCCATATCCGCTATGTGCTGACCGGCACTCACCGTTTGCTGCTCCTTGACCCGAAGCACTTCATTGTGAGCGTAGGCCGACAAGTAATCATCGTTGTGTTTGATGATGATCAGGTTGCCGTAACCACGTAGCGCATTCCCTGCGTAAACAACCTTGCCTGCGGCGGCCGACTTGATGGCCTGACCCCTTTTACCCCTGATATCGATGCCTTTATTACCGGTCTCGGCCAGCGAAAACCCGGTAATCACCGGACCTGCGGTTGGCCATTTCCAGGCAGTGGTGGCATTGACAGCGGCGTTTTTTTGTACTCCTGTTCCAGCGTATGCTTTTCCCGGAGCGGGTGCAAGAGGCTTGGTTACTTTTGCTCGAGTGCTCGTACCAGCGGTTGCCGCCGGCTTGGAACTGGGCTTTTTCGTGGCGGGACGAGGCGTTGTTTTGGCTGCCGCCCGCCCGCTTCCGGCCGAAGCAAAAACGCCGCGCAATGCCAGAGTCTGACCGACATAGATGCGATAAGGCGGTTTAAGACCGTTGAGGGTCGCCAGATCGGCCACCCCGTGGCCGGTGCGGCGCGCTATGGTATTGAGGGTATCGCCCCGGCGCACCCGATACTGAGCTCGAGCAGCACCGGGCACATCCAGCCGCAGGGTCTGGCCGGGATAAATGGCGTAAGGTGCCGGAATGCGATTATGTCGTGCCAGGGTGGGCACATCGGTACCGGCCTGCCAGGCGATGGAATACAGGGTGTCGCCCTTGACCACCACATAATGGCGACCGTTGGCCTTGATCTGGCCACGGGCATGCACCCCCACCACCGGCGCCGGGCGATTGGCGGAGCAAGCCGTCAACAGGGTGATCAACATCAGGTTGAAACACGCCAGTCTGAATATGCCGCTCCGCCGTTGCATCAGTTTCTCAGCAACAGATAGGCCACCACTGCCGCCGCCAGGCACAGCCAACCGAGGAGGTCGATATACTGAATCAGCTTACGCTCCATTCTGACCCCGCCCCACACCATCAGGCCCGAGACCAGGAAAAAGCGCAGACCCCGTCCGACCAGCGAGATCAGCAGAAAAGGCAGAAAGGCCATCTGCAGCAGGCCGGCGGTGACTGTAAACACCTTGTAGGGGATGGGAGTAAAGCTGGCGATGAAAATCACCCAGATACCCCATTCATCAAACCACTGCTGGGCGATGGCCATCTTGCCTTCGTAACCCATGGTCGCAATAAAGGGCTGCACCACCGGCTCCCACAGGGCGTAGCCCAGCAGGTAACCGAAAGCCGCACCCAGTACCGAGAAGAAGGTGGCGAGAGCGGCATAATGCCAGGCTCGTTCCGGCTTAGACAAGGCCATGGGAGCCAGCATTACATCCACCGGCACCGGCCAGAAGATGGACTCCACAAAACTGTTCAAAGACAAATAAACCGGCGCATGCCGATGCATGGCCCACATCATGACCTGCCGATACAACCGAGAAAAAATCTTCACTCAAGATCACCCTTCACCAAAGGTACAAAACGCACCGATTCCAGCTCGGTACGAGAAAATTGATCACCATGACGTTGATAAAGCCACAGCGCTTGCTGGCTCTGCCCCACCGGTATCACCATGCGTCCGCCATCCGCCAGTTGTGACAACAGCGCCTGGGGCGTTTCCTGCGCCGCCGCCGTCACCATGATGGCGTCAAACGGCGCCTTGCTGGACCAGCCCAGCCAACCATCGCCATGCTTGGTCGACACATTGTGCAGGTCCAGCCGCTGTAACCGACGCCGGGCCTGATATTGCAGCGACTTGATCCGCTCAACGGTAAAGACCTGCTCTACCAGTTGCGCCAGTACCGCGGTCTGAAAACCCGATCCGGTGCCCACTTCCAGCACCCGCTTGGGCTGCTGGGCCAGCACCAGCTCCGTCATTCGCGCGACGATATAGGGCTGAGAAATAGTCTGGCCACAGCCAATAGGCAAGGCACTGTTTTCCCAGACCTTGTGGGCCATGGCCTCATCGACGAACTGGGTTCTTGGCAAGCTGGCAATGGCCTTCAGCACCCGTTCGTTGCTGATGCCAAGCTGTTTCAGCAAATGATAGAGTTGCTGTCCCGCTAACGTGAGCACCCGTCACTCCACCTCTTTAATCCAGCTGGCCAGCGCCGCCATTTGTGCATAAGCCGTCATATCGATGGTCAACGGCGTGATCGACACATAGCCGTGCTCCACAGCATCGAAGTCGGTGCCTTCACCCGCATCCTGAATGGCGCCGGGAGGCCCTATCCAGTAAATGGGGCGGCCGCGGGGGTCGTACTCTTTCAGCACGGCATCGCAGCGATGGCGATTACCCAAACGAGTCACTTTGATACCCTGAATCTCTTCCAGGGGCAAGTCGGGCACGTTTACATTCAGGATCTGGTTGGACGCCAGCGGCGCCCGCAGCAGCCCCTGTACCAGCAGGCTGGCATAATGGGCCGCGGTCTCGAAATAGCGATCGCCACACAGCGACACCGCCACCGAGGGCAAGCCCAGGTGACGCCCTTCGGTGGCCGCCGCCACCGTGCCGGAGTAGATAACGTCATCGCCGAGGTTGGCACCGTGGTTGATACCGGCCACCACCATGTCCGGATCCGGATCAAGCAGGCTGTTCACCGCCCAGTGTACACAATCGGTGGGCGTGCCCTTGACCGAGTAGAAGCCACTGTCATCCAGCTTGTCGACTCGCAGCGGCACTTCCAGCGTCAGGGAATGACTGGCCCCGCTGCGGTTACGGTCGGGCGCGACCGTCACCACTTCGGCAAATTCCGCCAGCGCCCGGCTCAGGGTACGAATGCCCAGGGCATTCACACCATCATCATTACTCACCAGTATCTTCATCGATTCCATTATCCTTGATCAATTCCCGCACCAGGCTGGTGGCGTAGCTTCCTGCCGGTAACCAGAACGACAGTTTGAGGCTGTCGCCCTCCCGGCTCCAGCTCATCTGCTCGGGCTTGAGCAGCAAGGGACGCCGTTCCTGCTTGAGGCCATTGGCTTCCAGCCCCGCACACAAGTCTTGCTGTCCGGCAATCGCGGCCTGTTCCAGCTCGCCGGGTTTGCCACTGCTCGCCAGCCGGCCACGGCCCCACAGCGGGGCACTCAGGCGCACATCGCCTTCGTCAAAACGGGCCTGCATGGCGTCGTCCAGCGGATTGTCTTCGCCCAGGGTAAAGAAAGACTGGGTGCCCGACAGCATCACACAGTCGCCGTCCTGCAGTTGTTCACCCAGGCCTTCCGCCAGACGGTGGCTGGCGGCCAGGTTGAACAGGTAGCTGCGGGCAGAAGACAGGTAGAGAGAACGCTTGTTGCGATCCTTGACCCGGCGACCGTTGAACATGGCCCGGGCCTGCTCCAGGTTACCGAACTCCCGGCCAAAACGCTGGTCGCCGTAATAATTGGGCACACCGCGTTCGGCAATGGCCGCCAGGCGAGACTCCAGATCGCCCTGCCCTTCCAGCTCGGTGATTCGGAGCTCGAACCAGTTACCCTTGAGCGCACCGGTCTTCAGCTTCTTGTTGTGACGGGCGATGGCCAGGATCTGCACGTCGTCGTTTTCGAGGCTCGAAAAGTCCGGCATTTCCTTACCCGGCAAATGCACCCCGAACCACTGCTCGGTGACCGCATGCCGATCCTTGAGCCCGGCCCAGGTGACCTCGCGCTGGGTCACACCCGCCAGCCGTGCCAGCTCGCGCGCCACCCATTGGGTATTCTGGCCGCGCTTGCGAATGTGCAGCAGTATATGTTCGCCTTCGCCACCGGGGCCAAACCCCAGGTCTTCGCGTACGATAAAATCTTCCGGAGCCGCCTTCAGGCGACCGCGGTATTCGGGTTGTCCGTGCAGATAGTGCCAGTTGTTCATGCTGTTACCAGTAGCACCACGGCTTCTGCCGCTATGCCTTCTTTACGGCCCACAAAACCGAGCTGCTCGGTGGTGGTGGCCTTGACGTTGATGAGGGTGGGATCTGCCTGCAGATCGGCGGCGATATTGGCCACCATTTCCTCGATGAAAGGCGCCAGTTTGGGCGCCTGGGCCAGCACGGTAATGTCCGCATTGCCCAGGGTAAAGCCGGCCTGTCTGACCCGTTCGAACACGTCGCGCAGCAGGATTCGGCTGTCGATGCCGGCATAGGCCGCATCGGTATCCGGGAAGTGGCGACCGATATCGCCGGCGCCGATGGCGCCGAGCAAAGCGTCGCTCAGGGCATGCAGCACCACGTCACCGTCGGAATGAGCCAGCAGCCCCTGGGCGTAAGGCACCGCCACCCCGGCCAGGATACAGGGCCCCTGACCACCAAACTTGTGCACGTCAAAACCGTGCCCGATTCGCATCATCATTTGCTCTCGCTCATCTGCTGCAGAAAAAAGCCCGCCAGGCCAAGGTCTTCCGGGCGGGTTATCTTGATATTGTCGGCGCGCCCTTCCACCAGGCGAGGATGAAAACCGGCCCACTCCATGGCGGACGCCTCGTCGGTAATGACAGCCCCAGCCGCCAATGAAGCACTCAACGCCAGTTGCAGGGGCGCGGTGGCAAAGCATTGGGGCGTCAGCGCATGCCAGAGTTCATCCCGCGACACGCTGCTGCTGACCGCACCCAGGCCATCACCCCGTTTCATGGTGTCGCGCACCCGGCTGGCCAGCAGGGCACCGTGTGGCTGCTGCCCCGCGACCAGTACTGCGTCGAGATCGGCCGGGTGCAGACACGGCCGGGCCGCATCGTGCACCAGCACCCAGTCGGTCTTTACATGAGCCAGCGCATTAAGCACCGAATCGGCCCGCTCGCGCCCGCCGATGACCCGCAACACTCGAGGGTGGCGGGCAATGGCCAGCCGTTCAAACCAGGGATCCCGCTCGGCGGTGGCCACGATAATACGAGCGATGGCCGCATGATTCAGCAACTGCGCCAGGGTTTGCTCGAGCACGGTACTGCCGCCCAGCGGCAGGTATTGTTTCGGTATGTCGGCCGCCATGCGGCTGCCGATCCCGGCCGCAGGCACCACGGCGGTAAAAGACAGGTCAGGTATCATGGTGATGATGGCTCTTCCGCCAGCAACAGGCGATAAAAGGTTTC
>JAAEZO010000141.1 GCA_018222825.1 Gammaproteobacteria bacterium | reverse complement strand
GGCTGCGCTCACTGCGCCGGCACCGGCTACCATGGCCGACTGGCCATTCAGGAGCTGCTGATCATGAACGACGAGATCCGCAAGTTGGTACTGAGCCATGCCGATGCCGGCCAGATCCAGCAAGCCGCCGTACACCATGGCATGCGTACCATGTATGGCGATGGCCTGCTCAAGGCCCGCCAGGGAATCACCAATGTGGAAGAGGTGATTCGGGTCACTCAGGAGGCCTGAGATGGCACTTTATCATTTCAAGGCGGTCAGCCAGAGCGGCGAACCACAGGAAGGCCGGCTTGAAGGGGCTGATCAGCAGGCCATAGTGCGGCAACTGCAGCAGCGAGGACTGATCCCACTCAGCGTAGAGCCCGCCGGCGATCGCAGCGCCAGCATACTGAACATGAAACTGAGCCTGGGCCGCAAGGGCACGAGCGAGCGGCAGATCCAGGCCCTGACCCAGGATCTGGCGGCTCTGCTCAAGGCCGGGGTGCCCTTGGAGCGAGCCTTGAGCATCATGATTCAGGTGCGCGACCGCGAAGAGGATACACGACTGCTGAACCGCATTCGCGAAGGCATACAACGCGGCCAGCCGCTGTCGGCGGTACTGGCCGAGCAGGACACGGGATTTTCTCCCTTCTATCTCAACATGATCCGGGCCGCCGAGATATCGGGCAACCTGGAACAGGGGCTGGCCGATCTGGCCGTTTATCTGGAACGCAGCCGGCAACTACGGGAAAAAGCACTGTCGGCACTGATCTACCCCGCCATTCTGCTGCTGGTGTCGGCGGCCTCGCTGCTGATCATCCTCACCTATGTCATTCCCCAGTTTCAGCAGTTGTTCGCCGACATGGGTCAGGCCATGCCCCTGCCGACCCGTATCGTCATCGGCACCGCCGACTTCATCAAGAACGCCGGACTCTGGCTGCTGCTGGGATTGCTGCTGCTACTGCTCTATGTACGCCGCCGGCTGCACGAGCCGAGAATACGCCTGGCCTGGCACAGGCTGCAGTTGAACCTGCCCCTTGTCGGCCCATTGATTCAGCGGCTGGAAGTGGCCCGCTTCAGCCGCAGCCTGGGCACCCTGATGAAAGGCGGCGTACCCCTGCTTGGTGCCCTCGACATTGCCCGCCAGACCCTGGGCAACCAGCTGCTGATAGAGATATTGGCCGAGGCCGGCAACGGCCTCAAGGAAGGCAAGCGACTGGCCGAACCGTTACAGGCCTCGGGCCGGTTTCCGCCACTGGCGATACAGATGATTCGCGTGGGCGAGGAAACCGGCCAGTTGGAAGAGATGCTGCTCAGGGTGGCCGACACCTACGACCGGGAAGTAGAAAATGCCATTCAGCGGCTGCTGACCATACTGGAACCGGTGCTTATTCTGGGACTGGGAGTGCTGATCGCCGGCATCATTATTTCCATGCTGGTGGCCATTCTCAGTATCAACGAACTGCCTATCTAGGGAGGTGAACGTGCGTTATCAACATAAACCATATCGGTCCGGTTTTACCCTGCTCGAACTGCTGGTGGTACTGGTGATCCTGGGGCTGCTGGCCAGCCTTGCCGGGCCCCAGGTACTGCGCCAGCTGGGAGGATCCAAGACCAAGACGGCGGCACTGCAGATCAAGGAACTGAGTACGGCTCTGGACCTGTACCGACTGGAAGTGGGCCAGCACCCAACCACCGGCGAAGGGCTGGAGGCCCTGATCAGAGCCCCCGCCAACGCCAAAGGCTGGAACGGCCCCTACCTGAACAAAAAATCCGTTCCACAGGATCCCTGGGGCAACGACTACCAGTATCGATCCCCCGGCCAGCACGGTGAATTCGACCTGATCAGTCTGGGATCCGACAATCAGCAAGGAGGCACGGGTGAAGCTCAGGATGTGGTCAGTTGGGAGTGATGCAGCCGGTTTTACCCTGCTCGAGCTGCTGGTGGTACTGACCATCGCCACCCTGGCTCTGACCGTGGCCCTGCCCCGTTTTGCCGCCCTGCTGCCCGGTGCCGAACTTAAAAGCTACAGCCAGCAAACCGCCGCCTTGCTGCGGTTGGCCCGCAGCCAGGCCATCGCCACCGGCGACACCGTAACCCTGACGCTAGATACCGAGCAGCAACAAACGCTATTGTCGGGACAGGCCCCGGGGCATCCATGGCCGACGGGAGTAAAATTAACTCTATCCGGTACCGGACAGCAGCTGCCCGCCGATGCTCCCGGCGAACTGACGTTTTATCCGGACGGCACCAGCAGCGGCGGTACTTTGCAAGTAGCGAGCGAGCGCAGACGCTACCGTATTCAGGTCGACTGGCTTACCGGACGGGTGTATTTCGATGACTAGTCGTAGCCGGAATGGCTTCACCCTGCTTGAGGTGCTGGTCGCCTTTGCGGTGCTTACCGTCACCCTGGGAGTGCTGTTCAATATTTTTTCACTGGCAATACGCACCACCCAGACCGTCCAGGATCAGCAAAAGGCGGTATTGCTGGCGGAGTCGAAACTGGCCGAGCTGAACGCCGGACTGACTCTGCGACCCGGCATGGAGCGGGGCGACTTCGACCAGCGCTTTGAATGGGAGACCCGGGTGGAGGAATTCGACAGCCGGGCGCTGCTGGACAACCAGTCGATGCTTATCCCCTACCGGTTGTCGGTGATGGTGAACTGGGATGAAAACCGCCGCTTTGAGCTGCTCACCCTGCGACTGGTGCGCACGGAGGCTCGATGACACGCAATCGCGGCTTTACCCTGCTGGAGCTGATGGTGGCCCTGGGCCTGCTGACCTTGCTGGCGGGGCTGATGTTTGGTGGCCTTCGGCTGGCGAGTCGCGCCTGGAAGACCGTGGACGAACACAACAACGAGCTGAGCGAGACGGTACAAGCCCAGCGTTTTTTGCGCACTTTACTCGCGCGCAGCGAGGTCCGTTCGGTACCGGAGACCCGGGAGACCTCATTGCTGTCGTTCCAGGGCGACGAACATTCATTGATTTTTCTCTCGGCCCTGCCTCTGCGAGACAGCCGCGTCAGCCAGCAGGCCTGGTTTTACCTGGCGCTGGACGACAGCGATCCCGAACAACCGCTGCTGGTGCTGAAAACCTACCCCCTGACCGGTTTGAACGAGCCCACTCCGGAGCAGCCAGATATCACTTTTGACTGGTATCAATTGGTGGACGACTTTCAGCGTCCGGAAGGCATACCCCCGCTGCTGACCCTGCCGGCCGACGCCTTCAGCCTGGACTACCGCCCTTGGGAAGAAGACGGCATTCAGCCCGGCTGGCAACCGGATTGGCAGCAGCAGGATGCGCTGCCGATGCTGGTGCGACTGCAACTGAGTGAAGACTGGCCGGCGCTGGTGGTATCTCCCGGAGAGCAACCCAATGTCATCAAGCAAATACAATAAGCAAAGAGGCATCGCCCTGGTCAGCGTGCTATGGCTGCTGCTGCTGCTGACGGTGCTGGCTTCGGGGCTGTCGGTCAACAGCCGCAACCAAGCCCGGCAGAGCGGCAACATCGCCAACGCCACCCAGCTGCATCACGGAGCAGATGCCGGCCTGCAACTGGCGCTGCTGGCACTGGCACAAACCGCCGATCAGCAACCCTGGCTAGCCGACGGCAGCCCCTATGTGGTGCCGTTCGACGACATGGAAGTGTACATAGCTCTGTTCAACGAAAGTGGTCGTATCGATCTCAATACTGCTGGCCCCGAGCTGCTCGACGGCCTGCTGGCCACAGTAGAGCCCGACGACGCCCTGCGCGCCCGACTGACGGACGCCATCATGGACTGGCGCGATGGCGACGACCTGCGCCGGCTCAACGGCGCCGAGCTCGACGATTACCTAGCCACCGGCCTGAATTACGGCCCCGCCAATGCCCCTTTCAAGTCGGTGGAAGAACTGCAACAGGTGCTGGAAATGACACCGGCGCTTTACCGGCAGATACGCCACAGCCTGACCCTGCGCAACCCGCGACGAGGCATCAACCCGCAGTTCGCTCCTCGCCAGGTGCTGCTGGCTCTGCCCGGCGTCAGCGAGAGCACGGCAGACCAGTTTATTGAAGACCGACGCGCAAGGCATGAAGCCGGCCAGCCGCCCCCGGCCACCGATATGTTTCCTCAGTCGCTGTTATCTGGTGGGGCTCCCGGGGTCAACTACACTATTCATACCGAAGCTCGAATGAATACGGTGTATCGCTACCGGCTGACCGCCAGCCTGATTAATCGTCGTGGCCGGCCCCAGGTATTGAAAACGGAACAGGAATTCGTTCCGCTGTTTACCGACACCACTCCCTGACGGAGACGCCCTATGGACGGGGACAGAATCACCCACCGGCTCGGCCAGTATGGCCGCCAACTATCGAATCAACTTTACCGGTTCTGGAACTGGTGGAGCGGGCAACTGCTCGACATGATGCCGGCCAATCTGCGCCAGCGCTTGTTCCGCCCCGGTCAGCAACTTTGTATTTATGCCGAGCAGGACCACTACCGGCTGCTGCTGCAACCCGACGGCTATTCACAAGCGCTCGACGACATAACCCCGGTCGAACTTCAGCAATTGGTGCAAAAGGCAGCTCAGGTACGGCTGTGTCTGCCCGCCAGTGAACTGCTGCTGACCCGGCTCACCCTTCCCATTGCCGCCGCAGGCAATCTGGGGAACGTGCTGCGCTTTGAAATGGACCGCCACACGCCGTTCACCGCCGACCAGGTGTATTTTGGTTTTACCACCGGCCCGCGAAACAAAAACAATCAGCATATTGAGGTTAACCTGCAGCTGGCGCCCAAAGATCGGGTTGACGCTCACCTTGCCAGACTGGCCGGGCTGGGGCTGTATCCTGCTATTTTGTGCAGTGCCGACCGTGCCGAGGCTCCCGCTATCGTACTGCCTGAGCCTGCACACGGCACCACCCGGGGGGGCAAACTGCTGAAAAATCTGAATGGTGCCCTGGTGCTGGTAATGCTGTTTTTGCTGATCGCGGTGCCGCTTTACCACCGGCAAAGCCGCATAGACAGCCTGACCGCCGAACTAGACATACCGCGCCAACGCGCCGAGCAGACCGCCACGCTCAAACGAGAACTCGCCGCCCTGCGCAACAGCCGGGCCTTTATCAGCCAAAAAAGGGCCGAACGCACCCCCACATTGCCACTGCTGGACGAACTCACCCGGCAACTACCCGACCATACCTGGTTAACACGGCTGGAGCTTGAAAACGGCACCATACAGATCCGCGGTGAATCGGCCAGCGCCTCGGAACTGATTGGCCTGCTTGAAAGCTCTTCGCTGTTTTCCGATGTACGCTTCAGTTCGCCGATTACCAACAACCCGGCCACCAACAAGGATCGTTTCATGATCACCGCCCGCCTGGGTGAAGGAGGTGCACCGTGAACCTGGATGCCCGGCAACAACAACAGGCGGCACTGGCACTACTCTTGCTGGTCACCCTGCTCGCCATCAGCCTGATCATAATCCCCCTGTTCAGCCTGTTCTGGCACCAGGGCGAGCGGCTGGAACAACTGGAAAACCAGCTTGACCGTTATCAGACTCTGTCCGGGCAGCTAGAACAGACCGAGCAGCAACTGCAACAACTCAGGGCCAGCACACCAGATGACAAGCTCTATTTGCCAGAGCAGCGCCCAGCCTTGGCTCAGGCCTGGCTGCAACAGCACCTCAATCGCCAGGTGACCCAAAGCGGCGGCCAGCTGGTGAGTATTCAAAACGCGCCAGCCACCAACACAGGTCCGCTGCCGGAAGTCATGCTGCGGGTGCACCTTCGTAGCGAGCTGAACGAGCTGGTACCGCTGATTCACGGGCTGGAGTCGGGCACGCCGGCACTGTTTATCGAAGACCTGGTGATCACCGCTAGCCCCCGCCGGGCGCGAATTCGCAACAACAGGGTGGTGGCACGCCGGCAAAGTGCTCGCGTACGGGAGATTCCTGCTCTCGACGTGCGTTTAAACCTGCTTGGTTATACGCGACCGGAGGCCCCATGAAACCTCAAAACTGGTTCCTGTTGTTGATGCTGTGGCTACCGGTGGTGCTGGCGCAAATCGATACGCCACCCGTGCCCGACTATCCGCCGCTGGAGCAATTTGAAGACATGCTGGAACGGCCACTTTTTAACGCTACTCGGCGCCCACAAGCCGACGAAGACGACAATGACACCTTGAATGAGAGCGCCGCAGAAATGCGCGAAAAATGGCGTCTCAGCGGCGTGGCGTGGGAAAACGACCAGCAACTGGCGCTATTCAGCGAGCGGGAAGGCGAAGGGCGACTGCGCATGCGCACCGGCATGTATATGGACGGTAACTGGCTACTGGAGGAGATCACCGAAGACAGCGTCACCCTGACCGACGATGGCCAGCGTTTGCGGCTGGAGCTGTGGGAGCCCAGAGCGTCTTCCACCCGCCTGCTACCAGAGCAGAACCCACAAAAAGACACAGACGAACCGCCGGAGCAGGATGCCGGCAACGGCGACCAGCCGAACACCGAACAGGGAAGTAACGGGGAGTCATCATGAGCAAGTTTCATTTACGTCACTGGCTTGGCGCCAGCTTCATCTGCACCTTGCTGGTGGCCTGCACCACCCCCACCGGCGATCGAACCGCCCTCGACAAACCCTGGGGCAAGAACAGAGTGAGCAGCAGCTATGATCCGGTCAAGTTGCCATCCAGCAACCGGCCCACCGACACGCTGCCACCCGGCCTGACTCCGGCACCGGCGACCACTCCTACCACCCGCAGCGAGATTTACCGGGGCTCGGGCAATTTTATGCGCCTGGGCAAGGC
>JAAEZO010000140.1 GCA_018222825.1 Gammaproteobacteria bacterium | reverse complement strand
GCCGGCTGGGCGGCGCTCACCGCCGGACTGCTGTCGGTGGCGGTGCTCAATATCAACAACATTCGCGACATGGACACCGACCGGCTGGCGGGCAAGCGCACCCTGGCGCTGCGGCTGGGTCTGCGGCGGGCGCGGGCCTACCAGTTGCTGTTGCTGGGAGTTGCCGTGCTGGCCGGCACCCGCATCATGACCGAGCCGGGCTTCGTGAGTCTGCTGGCGCTCTGGCCGCTGGCGCGGGCCACTCGGCTGGTGCTGACCGACCAGGGCGCCGAGCTTAACCGGGCGCTGGCGCTGACCGCGCAGGGCACGCTGATCTTCACCGGTCTGCTGGCGCTGGGGCTGGTGGTCGGATAAAAACCGGCCGGAGTCCAATGCCGAAATGTTTCATGGCGGTTAATTTTTTATAGCCGGATTGTCCGGTAATGGCTTTGCTTTTGTGAGCTGGGTCTGTTTATACTGGCCGCTATCTTGTCGGAGTGCTCTATATGGGCTGAGACCGCGAAAGCGGGATCCGTTGAACCTGATCAGGCTAATACCTGCGTAAGGGAAACAAGCGAGAATTTGGCGCCACACCTCTTCTGCCGAGTTCTTTCTCAACACTCCTGACAAGCATTTTCACCCTCAATGGATTCGAAGTGAGATTGCTATGTCAAAAATAAACCGTCGTGAAGTTCGCAGCCAGGCTCAGGCATTTATCGATAACCTGAAAGGCGAGCACTTCCCCAATTCCCGCCGTATCTACATCGAAGGCTCGCGCCCGGACATCAAGGTCGGCATGCGCGAAATTCATCTGGCCGACAGCTTCAAGGGCGGCACCGAAGAAAACCCCATTCTCGAGCCCAATGCGCCGGTACCGATTTACGACACCGCCGGTCCCTACGGTGATCCCGATGCCGATCTGGATGTACGCCGGGGCCTGCCCCAGATGCGTCGTCAGTGGATTCTGGAGCGGAACGACACCGAAGAACTGGAAAGCGTTACCTCCGAGTTTACCCAGCAGCGCATGGCCGACGACGGCCTGGATCACCTGCGTTTCGAGCAGATGCCCAAGCCGCGCAAGGCCAAAGTCGGCGCCTGCGTCACCCAGCTGCACTATGCCCGCAAAGGCATCATCACGCCCGAGATGGAATACATCGCCATTCGCGAGAAC
Source organism: Gammaproteobacteria bacterium (assembly GCA_018222825.1). Classification (GTDB taxonomy): domain Bacteria; phylum Pseudomonadota; class Gammaproteobacteria; order Enterobacterales; family Aeromonadaceae; genus Oceanimonas. The sequence continues at coordinate 5,783 of JAAEZO010000140.1, read as the reverse complement.
ATGGGCCGCGAGCGGGTGCGGGACGAAATGCTGCTGCAACAGCACCCGGGCCAGAACTTCGGCGCCAACCTGCCGGATGTGATCACGCCCGAATTCGTGCGCAAGGAAGTCGCCGAAGGCCGCGCCATCATTCCGGCCAACATCAACCACGCCGAGTCCGAGCCGATGATCATCGGCCGCAACTTCCTGGTGAAAATCAACGCCAACATCGGCAACTCGGCGGTGACCTCCAGCATCGAAGAAGAAGTGGAAAAGCTGGTGTGGTCCACCCGCTGGGGTGCCGACAACGTGATGGATCTGTCCACCGGTCGTTACATTCACGAAACCCGCGAATGGATACTGCGCAACAGCCCGGTGCCCATCGGTACCGTCCCCATCTACCAGGCGCTGGAAAAAGTGAACGGCGTGGCCGAAGACCTGACCTGGGAAGTGTTCCGTGACACCCTGATCGAACAGGCCGAGCAGGGCGTGGATTACTTCACCATTCACGCCGGCGTGCTGCTGCGCTTCGTGCCCATGACCGCCAAGCGCGTGACCGGTATCGTGTCGCGCGGTGGTTCCATCATGGCCAAGTGGTGTCTGTCCCATCACAAGGAAAGCTTCCTCTACGAGCATTTCCGCGAAATTTGCGAAATCTGTGCCGCCTACGATGTGTCGCTGTCGCTGGGTGACGGCATGCGTCCCGGCTCCATTGCCGACGCCAACGACGAAGCCCAGTTTGCCGAGCTGCACACTCTTGGGGAGCTGACCAAGGTCGCCTGGGAATACGACGTACAGGTGATGATCGAAGGCCCCGGCCACGTGCCGATGCACATGATCAAGCGCAACATGGAAGAGCAGCTGGAGCATTGCCACGAGGCGCCCTTCTATACTCTGGGCCCGCTGACCACCGATATCGCCCCCGGCTACGACCACTTCACCTCCGGCATCGGTGCCGCCATGATCGGCTGGTTCGGTTGCGCCATGCTGTGCTACGTAACCCCGAAAGAGCACCTGGGGTTGCCGAACAAGGAAGACGTCAAGCAGGGCCTGATCACCTACAAGATTGCCGCCCACGCCGCCGATCTGGCCAAGGGCCATCCGGGTGCGCAAATCCGCGACAACGCCATGTCCAAGGCGCGCTTCGAGTTCCGCTGGGAAGACCAGTTCAACCTGGCGCTGGACCCGCAGACCGCCCGTGCCTATCACGACGAAACCCTGCCGCAGGAATCCGGCAAGGTGGCCCACTTCTGCTCCATGTGCGGACCCAAGTTCTGCTCGATGAAGATCACCCAGGAAGTGCGCGACTATGCGGCCGCCCAGGAAGCCATTGCGGTGCAACTGGTCGACATGGACGGCAACAGCGAAACCGTGGTCGCCGGCATGGCGCAGATGTCGCAAGAATTCAAAAAACGCGGCGGTGAGCTGTATCACCAGGCCGACAAACTGGAGCAATAATTGCTATGACAAGACCCATCGTCTGGACCATCGCCGGCTCCGATTCGGGCGGCGGTGCCGGTATTCAGGCCGATTTGCACACCATTCAGGGACTGGGCGGCCACGGCTGTTCGGTTATCTCCGCCATTACCGCCCAGAACTCGGTGGCGGTATCCATGGTCGAGCCGGTATTGATGCAGGCCTTTACCAGCCAGCTGGTGTCACTGGCCACCGACATGCCGGCTCGGGCCATCAAGATTGGTCTGCTGCCCGGCGGCCTGCGGGCCGAGGTGCTGGCGCGCACGCTGCGTGAATATCGCCGCCAGTGGCAGCCCTTTGTGGTGCTGGACCCGGTGGCCATTGCCAGCACCGGCCAGAGCATGGCCGAAACCAACCTGATCCCCGCGTTGCAGCAGCACCTGCTGCCCGAGGTGGATCTGGTCACGCCCAACGCGCTGGAACTGAAAGTACTGTCGGGCATCGCGCCCGACTCTCCGGCGCAGTTGCGCGCCGGGGCCGCCGCCCTGCTGGAACTGGGGGTGGGTGCCGTGCTGGTGAAGGGCGGTCATCTGGACTGGGCCGGCGAGCAGGCCATCGATTATTACACCGACGGCCAGCGTGAAATCTGGCTGGCCAGCCCCCGGGTGCAGACTCCTCATGGTCACGGCACCGGTTGCACCCTGTCATCGGCCATCGCCACCGCCGTGGCGTTGGACTACCCGATTGAAGATGCGCTGGTGCTGGCCAAGGCCTATGTCAATCAGGGCCTTAAAGGTGCCGAGGCCATCGGCGCCGGCGCCGGCCCTGTGGCCCATCTGGGCTGGCCGACGGATCTGAACGACTTTCCTGCCGTGGTGATGCCGGGGTCGGCCCTGGCCGAACAGCTGGGCATCGCCGGCACCAGCCCGCAAGGGGACTTTGCCGCCATGGATACCCTCAAGCTGGGGCTGTATCCGGTGGTGACCTCGGTGGCCTGGCTGGAGCGTTTGCTGGAGCAGGGGGTACGCACCCTGCAGCTGCGCATCAAGGACAAGGCCGACGCCGAGGTGGAAGAAGACATTCGCGCCGCGGTCGAACTGGGTCGGCGCTACAACGCCCGCCTGTTCATCAACGACTACTGGCGGCTGGCCATCAAGCATGGCGCCTATGGCGTGCATCTGGGCCAGGAAGACATCGAAGTGGCGGATCTGGAGGCCATTCGTGCCGCCGGTCTCAAGCTGGGACTCTCTACCCACGGTTATTACGAAATGCTGCGCGCCCGCGAGCTCAAGCCGTCCTATCTGGCGCTGGGCCATATCTTCCCCACCAAGACCAAGGACATGCCGTCTCGCCCCCAGGGGCTGGAGCGGCTGCACCGCTATGTGGCGCTGATGGAGGCGGAATTTCCGCTGGTGGCCATCGGTGGCATCAGTCGCGATCGGGTACCGCTGGTGGCCCAAACCGGCGTGGGCAGCATCGCTCTGGTCACCGCCATTACCGAAGCGGCCGATCCGAATGCAGCCATTCGAGATCTGCTGGAACTGGTGGAGGGATAATCATGCTCAGCGACGGCGAATTCATGCGCTACAGCCGGCACCTGTTGCTGGAAGAAGTGGGCGAGCAGGGCCAGATGAAGCTGAAACAGGCCTCGGTGCTGGTGGTGGGGCTGGGCGGTCTGGGTTCGCCCGCCGTGCAGTATCTGGCGGCGGCCGGTGTCGGCACCCTGTGGCTGGCCGATTTCGATAAAATCGAGGTCAGCAACCTGCAGCGTCAGACCCTGTATGACATGGACAGCCTGCAACACAGCAAGGCGGAAACGGCGCGCGAGAAGTTACTGGCGCTGAACCCCGACATCGAAGTGATCGCCATCAACCAGAAGCTGGACGCTCGCACGCTGGGTGACTTTGTGGCCGAGGTGGATCTGGTGCTGGACTGCACCGACAACATCTCGATTCGCCAGGACATCAACGCCGCCTGCTATGCCTGGGGCAAACCCTTGCTGGTGGGGGCGGCGATTCGCTTTGAAGGCCAGTTGCTGGCGCTGGATCCGGCTGCCGGGCATGGTTGCTATCGCTGTCTTTATGGCCCCGACATCGGCGAACGGCTCAACTGCAGCAACTCCGGGGTGATCGGTCCCGTGGTCGGTACCATAGGCCTGTTGCAGGCGCTGGAAGCCATCAAGTTTTTTACCGGTACCGGCAGCGTGCCCTGGGGCGAGCTCAAGCTGTTCGATGCCAAGGCGCATCGCTGGCACAGCCTCAAGGTGCCGAAAGATCCGGCCTGTCCGGTGTGTGGAACCAAAGGGGAAGAACAACAATGCGAGTAGTACTGAACGACGAAGCGCTGGATCTGGCCGAGGGCACCACCCTTGGCCAGTTGCTGGTCGAACTGGAGCAAGACAAACCCGGTGTGGCGGTGGCCCTGAATCAGCAGGTGGTGGCCCGCAGCCAGTGGGGCGTGCAGCAACTGACCCCCAACGACAACATTACCCTGTTCCACGCCATAGCCGGAGGCTGACATGAGCCTGATTATTGCCGATAAGACCTTTAGTTCCCGCCTGTTTACCGGCACCGGCAAGTTTGCCAGTGGCCGACAGATGAAAGACGCCTTCGTTGCCAGCGGCACCGATCTGGTGACCATGGCGCTGAAGCGGGTCGATCTTAAAAATAACAGCGACGACATACTGCCGCCGCTGCTGGAGCTGGGCGTGAATCTGCTGCCCAACACCTCGGGTGCGAAAAATGCCGAAGAAGCGCTGTTTGCCGCCCGGCTGGCGCGCGAGGCCCTGGGCACCAACTGGCTGAAGCTGGAAATTCACCCGGACCCCAAGTATCTGCTGCCCGATCCCATCGAGACCCTCAAGGCCGCCGAGCTGCTGGTCAAAGACGGCTTCATCGTGCTGCCCTATTGTGGTGCCGATCCTGTGCTGTGCAAGCGGCTGGAAGAGGCGGGCTGTGCCGCCGTGATGCCGCTGGGCGCGCCCATCGGCTCCAACAAGGGCCTGGTGACCCACGACTTCCTCGAAATCATCATAGAGCAGGCCAATGTGCCGGTGGTGGTGGATGCGGGCATCGGTGCCCCCAGCCATGCCGCCTACGCCATGGAGCTGGGCGCCGACGCGGTGCTGGTGAACACCGCCATTGCGGTGGCCGGTAATCCGGTGGCGATGGCCGAAGCCTTCAAACTGGCGGTCATTTCCGGCCGTATGGCCTATGAAGCCGGGCTGGCCGGACAGAGCCGGCAGGCCCAGGCGTCCAGCCCGTTGACCGCCTTCCTGGAGACCTTATGAGTTTCTTCGACGTCTGGTCGTCCATGGACTGGGATGACGTCAAGATGAGCATCTACGGCAAGCAGGCGCGAGACGTGGAACGCGCCCTGTCCAAGCCAAAGCGGGATCTGCAGGACTTCATGGCGCTGATCTCGCCCGCCGCCGAGCCCTATCTGGAGCAGATGGCCCAGCAGTCCTATCAGCTGACCCGCAAGCGCTTCGGCAACACGGTCGGCTTTTATATTCCGCTGTATCTGTCCAATCTGTGCGCCAACGACTGCACCTATTGCGGCTTTTCGATGAGCAACCGCATCAAGCGCAAGACCCTGAGTGCCGAAGAAATCGAGCAGGAATGTCTGGCCATCAAGGCGATGGGCTTCGATACCGTGCTGCTGGTGACCGGCGAGCACGAAGGCAAGGTGGGGCAGGACTACTTCAAGCAGATGCTGCCGATCATCAAGCGCCATTTCAGCTATGTGATGATGGAAGTGCAGCCGTTGTCGGAAGCCGAATACGCCGAGTTGCGTGAATACGGGCTCGACAGCGTCATGGTGTATCAGGAAACCTATCAGCACCTGACCTACGACGAGCACCATATTCGCGGCAAGAAGAAGGATTTTCGCTGGCGGCTGGAAACCCCGGACCGGCTGGGCAAGGCCGGCATCGACAAGATTGGCCTGGGCGCCCTGTTCGGGCTGGAAGACTGGCGGGCCGACAGCTTCTATGTGGCGGCGCACCTGCGCTATCTGCAAAAGCAGTACTGGCAGACCCGTTATTCGGTGTCGTTTCCGCGTCTGCGCCCCTGCGAAGGCGGTCTGGTGCCCAAGTCGGTGATGACCGATCGCCAGCTGGTGCAGCTGATTTGTGCCTATCGCCTGTTCGACGGCGAGCTGGAGCTGAGCCTGTCGACCCGCGAAGCGCAGGAGTTTCGCGACAAGGTGATACCGCTCGGTGTCACCAGCATCAGCGCCGGCTCCAAGACCCAGCCCGGCGGCTATGTGGAAAACGTGAAGGAAGAACTGGAGCAGTTCGAGATCGACGACGACCGCAGCCCGGCCGAGGTGGCCAAAGCCATCACCGCCACCGGCCTGCAACCGGTATGGAAAGACTGGGACAACAG
>JAAEZO010000005.1 GCA_018222825.1 Gammaproteobacteria bacterium | reverse complement strand
AAGACCGCATCATGACGTTGTATCTGAACATCGCCGAATTCGGCCCCGGCATCTACGGCGCCGAGGCGGCGGCACGAGCCTATTTCAATACCTCTGCCGCCAAGCTCACGCGTCATCAGGCCGCCTTGCTGGCAGCGGTGCTGCCCAATCCGCGCCAGTACAACGCCGGGCGGCCATCGGCCTACGTGCAACGACGCGCCACCACCATTAGCTATCGTATAAATCAACTCCGCCCCCTGCTTAACTGCATAGAAAGGTAATAAAACGATGACGTTGGTCATCAATTTGTCATAAGCTGCGATGACAGTAGGTATAAAGCCACAGCGGGCTCCAAGCTGCGCAAGACGGGCCTAAAGGAGAGCATGAGTGCATAAGAAAAATCTGATTTGTGATATCGACGGCGTCATTCTGCATAACAACGACTTGATCCCCGGTGCCGACGCCTTTGTACGCCGGGTGCAGGAACAGGGCATCAACCTGCTGTTTCTTACCAATTATCCGGCCCAGACTCCCAAGGATCTGCAAAACCGTTTTTATTCCGCCGGCATCGAAGTACCGGAAAGCAGTTTCTATACCTCGGCCATGGCCACCGCCGACTTTCTGAAACGCCAGAACGGCGAAAAAGCCTATGTCATCGGTGAAGGGGCGCTGATCCACGAGCTGTACAAGGCCGGTTTTACCATTACCGACATCGATCCGGACTTTGTGGTGGTGGGCGAAACCCGCAACTACAACTGGAGCATGATCCAGATGGCGGCCCGCTTTGTGGCCGACGGCGCCAGCTTTATTGCCACCAACCCGGATACCCACGGCCCGAACATGCATCCGGCCTGTGGCGCGCTCTGTGCTCCCATCGAACGCATGACCGGCAAGAAGCCGTTTTACGTCGGCAAGCCCAGCGCCTGGATAGTGCGGGCCGCACTCAACCATATGGATGCCCACTCCGAAAATACCCTGATTGTCGGTGACAACCTGAAAACGGACATTCTGGCCGGCTTTCAGGCCGGACTCGAAACCGTGCTGGTGCTGACTGGAGTCAGTCAGGTCGCAGACATTGACAAAATGCCCTTCCGTCCGCAGCATGTTTATTCTTCCGTCGCCGATATCGACCTGTTCTGACTCAGCAATAATAAGAAGCACTAATGGATCCCATTTTTATCGCTATTGCCTTTGGCTGCGGCCTGGCCGTTTATCTGATTAACCTTCCTCCCCTGATTGGTTTTCTGGCGGCGGGCTTCGTGCTCAACGCCATGGGCTATGAAAGTAACGCTACCCTCGACACCCTCGCCAACCTGGGGGTAACCCTGTTGTTGTTCAGCATCGGACTCAAGCTGGACATCAAAACCCTGCTCAAGAAAGAAGTCTGGGGCACGGCCACCGGCCATATTCTGTGCTCGACCCTGCTGTTTACCGGGGTGCTGCTGGCGGTGAAAACCATCGGCTTCAGCCTGGCGCTGGAGCTGGAATGGCGTCAGGCCATGCTGATGGGCTTTGCGCTCAGCTTTTCCAGCACCGTCTTTGCGGTCAAGGTGCTCGAAGAACGCAGCGACATGAATACCTTCTACGGCCGTATCGCCATCGGTGTGCTGGTGATGCAGGATCTGTTCGCGGTGGCGTTTTTAACCATTTCCAGCGGCAAGGTGCCCAGTCCCTGGGCGCTGGGTCTGCTGGTGCTGCTGCCGCTGTTGCGACCACTGTTTTTCAAGGTACTGGAGCGAAGCGGTCACGGCGAGCTGCAAACCCTGTTTGCAGTGTTTCTGGCATTGGTGGTGGGCGTTGGCGGCTTCGAGCTGGTCGGGCTCAAGGGTGACCTTGGCGCCCTGATCATCGGCATGATGCTGGCCTCTCACTACAGCTCCTCTTCACTGGCCAAATCCCTGTTCAACATGAAAGAGCTGTTTCTGGTGGCGTTTTTCCTGAGCATCGGCCTGAACGGCATGCCGACCATGGACGCCCTGTGGATTGCCGCCATACTGCTGCTGGTACTACCGCTGAAAAGCCTGCTCTACTACCTGTTTTACAGCCGCAGCGGCCTGAGGATTCGTACCTCGCTGCTGGCGACGTTCAGCCTGACCAACTATTCGGAGTTTGGCCTCATCGTCGCCGCACTCGCGGCCAAGCAGGGGTTGCTCAGCAACGACTGGGCGATTGTCGCCTCCATTGCACTGGCGGTTTCCTTCATGGTGTCGGCCCCGTTGAACGCCGAAAACGAGAACATCTATCGCCGGCTGATGAACCGCTTTCAGCTGCGCGAATCGCCGAATCTTCACCCGGACGACATGCCCATTCAACTGGGCGATGCCAGGGTACTGGTAATCGGCATGGGCCGCATCGGCCAGGGCGCCTACATGGAGCTGGAACAGCATTATCCGGGCCAGTTGCTGGGTATCGACAGCGACAAGAAAAAAATCAAGCTGCTGCAGGAACTGAATATCAACGCCCTGGAAGGCGATGCATCGGATTCGGACTTCTGGGACAAGACCAACATCAGCGCACAGCTGGAATATATCTTTCTGGCCATGCCGAATCATGCGGGTAATCTCTATGCCCTGGAGCAGATACGTCATAACCAGTTCAAGGGCAAGGTAGCCGCCATTATCTGCTACCCGGAAGAAGGGGCTCAGCTGCGAGAGATGGGGGCAGACGATATCTTCAATATTTACGAAGAGGCCGGCAGCGGCTTTGCTCGCCATGTGATCGAAAATACCAAGTTGCAGTTACAGTCGGCCTAACCGCCAACACGCGACCTGAAAACAAAACGCCGGGGATAACCCCGGCGTTTTCGTTAATAGCTGGTGAGCGATGTGTTTATCCCAGCTCGCGGCAAACCAGATCCATCATCATGCGGATATGGGCAGGATTGTCATTCAGCGCGGGAATGTAGTGATAGGCTTCACCACCGGCTTCCATGAAGATCTCTTTATTCTGCTCGGCGATTTCTTCCAGCGTTTCGAGGCAATCGGCCGAAAAGGCAGGGCAAATCACGCTCACGCTCTTGATGCCTTCGTCCGGCAGCGCCTTCATGGTTTCGTCGGTGTAGGGCTGCAGCCAGGGCTCGCGGCCAAAACGAGACTGAAAGGTAGTACGCCATTCATGACGCTCCAGTCCCAGCTCGGCGGCCAGCAACTCGGAGGTCCTATGGCACTGGTGGCCATAGGGGTCGCCCTCGTCTTCGAAGCGCTTGGGAATACCGTGATAAGACAACAGCAGCAAATCGGTTCTGCCCTTGGCTTCCCAGTGCTCGCGTACCGACTCCGCCAGTGCCTGAATATAGCCGTGGCTGTCATGATAATCGTGAATAAAGCGGAAGGCCGGCAGTCGGCGCTCGCTTTTCATCAGCCGGGCCCAGCTGTCGAATACCGAGGCGGTGGTACTCACCGAATACTGCGGATACATCGGCAACAGTATGACCCGGTCAACACCCTGATCTTTCAACTCCTGCCAGGCCGTCGCCATCGACGGTTCGCCATAGCTCATGCCAAGGGCTACCGGCATGTCGATACCCGCTTCCTGCAAGGCCGCACTCAGGCCTGCCTGCTGGCGACGACTCACTACCATCAGCGGCGAGCCCTCTTCCCACCAGATAGACTGATACAGTTTGGCGACCTTGGGCGAGCGGAACGGCAGAATAATGCCGTGCAACAGCGGGCACCAGAGCATTCTGGGAATATCAACCACGCGATAATCGTGCAGAAACTGACCGAGGAAGGTTTTTACCGCCTTGGCGGTGGGAGCGGTAGGAGTGCCCAGGTTAACCAGTAAAACGCCTGTTTTCACTTTGTTATCCATATCTGAAAAAACGGAGGGAAAGCGGAGAAAAAGAGGAAAAAAACCGGGCGCAAGAAGCGCCCGATTGGTAGCAATGACATTAAGACAGGATGTCGGCCAACTGCTTGCTGACGGTTTCAACAGACTGGGTGCCATCCACTTTATAATGGCGAGTCTGGCCCGCTTCGGCGGCTTGCTTGTAGTATTCGATCAGCGGAGCCGTTTGCTCGTGATATACGGCCAGACGCTTGCGTACCGTGCCTTCTTCATCGTCGGCACGGATCATCAGCTCGTCACCGGTGACATCGTCTTTGCCTTCAACCTTCGGCGGGTTGTAGATCAGGTGATACACCCGACCGGAGCCCGAATGCACGCGGCGACCGCTCATGCGCTTGACGATTTCTTCGTCCGGCACGGCAAATTCCAGTACATAGTCTACGGCCACACCGGCTTCTTTCATGGCGTCGGCCTGAGGAATGGTGCGCGGGAAGCCGTCGAGCAAAAAGCCCTTGGCACAGTCGTCCTGACTGATACGTTCCTTGACCAGACCGATGATCAGATCGTCAGATACCAGCTGGCCCTGATCCATGACTTCTTTCGCTTTCAAACCAAGCGGAGTGCCGGCCTTGATAGCGGCACGCAGCATGTCACCGGTGGAGATTTGTGGAATGCCGAACTTCTCCATGATGAACTGAGCCTGCGTTCCCTTGCCCGCGCCCGGAGCACCCAACAAAACGATGCGCATAACAGCGTCCTCTTCTTGATTAGTAATTCACGATTTGGGTCACAATTGTGTCACGACACCGCCATCGGGACAAGTAACAGCAGGGTACTGTTAGACCTATTGATGATATTAGGCAAAGGAAAAAACGTGAAAAAAGTGGCCCGCAAGGTGTGCCATGTTAAGGAGCAACGGAAAACCCGTATTTTTACCGATTCCGTTTAACAACAACGTCATTTATCGTTAGCAGCGGCTGCCCAATGGGTTCGGATCTGCCAATAAAAAACCCGGCACATTGGCCGGGTTTGGACGTTATCGCAACAGGCTATCAGCCCAGCAACAGACGGTTGATGCGGGCCACGAAGGCCGCGGGATCTTTCAGACCGCCCTGCTCGGCCAGCTGAGCCTGCTCCAGCAGCAGCTGGGACCACTCGGTGAACTGGTCGCCTTCTGCCAGGGTTTCCAGTTTTTTCACCAGCACGTGCTCGGGGTTCAGCTCCAGAATGTACTTCTGCTCCGGTACCGGCTGACCGGCAGAGCGCATCAGCTTGATCATCTGGGTGCTCATGTCGTGATCATCTGCCACCACACACGAAGGCGTGCTGGTCAGACGGTGCGTCAGACGCACTTCTTTCACCTCTTCGCCCAGCGCGGTCTTGACCCGTTCCAGCAGCGGTGCCAAAGCTTCCTTGGCTTCTTCCTGGGCTTTTTTGGTTTCTTCGTCGTCCAACTCGCCCAGATCCAGTTCGCCCTTGGTCACGGACACAAACTGCTTGTCTTTGAAGTCGCTCAGGTGGTTCATCAGCCACTCGTCGACCCGCTCCCACATCAGCAGCACCTCAATGCCCTTCTTGCGGAAGATTTCCAGGTGCGGGCTGTGGCTGGCGGCGGCATAGCTGTCGGCGGTGATGTAGTAGATCTTGTCCTGACCTTCCTTCATGCGCGCTATGTAGTCATCCAGCGACACGGTCTGAGCATCGGAGCCGTTATGAGTGCTGGCAAAGCGCAGCAGACCGGCAATTTGCTCGCGGTTGGCGTAGTCTTCGGCCGGGCCTTCTTTCAGTACGTTGCCGAACTCTTTCCAGAAGCCCTGATATTTTTCGGCGTCGTTCTTCGCCATCTGTTCCAGCATGGACAACACCCGCTTGCTGCAGGCCTTGCGCAGCTGGGCGGTGATCTTGTTGTCCTGCAGAATTTCGCGCGATACGTTCAGCGGCAGATCGTTGGAGTCGAGCACCCCCTTCACAAACCGCAGGTATGTTGGCATAAACTGCTCGGCGTCATCCATGATGAACACCCGCTGCACATACAGCTTGAGGCCGTGGCTCTGCTCCCGGTTCCACATGTCGAATGGCGCCTTGGCCGGCACATACAGCAGGCTGGTGTATTCCTGGTTGCCTTCCACCTTGTTGTGGCTCCAGGCCAGCGCATCCTGCCAGTCGTGGGAGATGTGCTTGTAGAATTCCTGATATTCTTCGTCACTCACCTCGCCCTTGGCGCGGGTCCACAGGGCTGTGGCCTTGTTGACCTGCTCCCATTCGCCTTCGGTGGCGGGAGAGGTAACGGTGCCGTCTTCGTCGGTCTGCTCGGGCTCACCGTCTTTCCACATTTCCACGGCGATGCTGATGTGGTCGGAATACTTGCCGATGATGCTGCGCAGGCGCCAGTCATCGAGGAATTCCAGCTCGGCTTCACGCAAATGCAGGATCACGTCGGTGCCGCGGCCCTCTTTTTCGATGTCGGCCACGGTGAAGCTGCCGTCACCGTCGGACTCCCAGCGCACACCGCGGTCGGTGGGCTGGCCGGCGGCACGGCTGAGCACGGTGACCTTGTCGGCCACGATAAAGGCGGAGTAGAAACCCACGCCGAACTGGCCGATCAGCTGGGAGTCTTTGGCCTGATCACCGGACAGCTGACCAAAAAAGGCCTTGGTGCCGGACTTGGCGATGGTGCCCAGGTGCTCGATAACCTCGTCGCGGCTCATGCCGATGCCGTTATCGGAAATGGTCAGCGTCTTGTTGTCTTTGTCCAGTACCAGACGTACCCGCAGGTTGCCGTCAGCTTCATAAAGGCTGCTGTCAGAAAGCGCCTTGAAGCGCAGCTTGTCGGCGGCATCGGCGGCGTTGGACACCAGCTCGCGCAGAAACACCTCTTTATTGGAATAGAGGCTATGGGCCATCAGGTTGAGCAGTTGTTTGACTTCGGTTTGAAAACCATGAGTTTCGGTATGCACAGCTTCTGACATCTTCATGTTCCTTGCTTGGGTTTGACTTATGTACAGAAAGATGGGGCTGGCCGGGAGGATTTCAAGGGCTGTAGAAAAAAACGTGAAGGGTAAGACGTGAGGTGTGAGGTGTTTAACCCCTCACCCTTTACGCCTCACTCTTCACATTAATAAATTAGTAATAACTGCCGCCGCTTTCTGCCAGCTTGCGCAACGGCTCGCAGGGCGCGAAACGCTCGCCGTATTTACGGGCATATTCATCCATTTTATCCACTACCGCCTGAATGCCCTGCTGGTACATGTAATAGAAGGGACCACCGCTGAAAGGCGGAAAACCGATGCCGAAGATGGCACCGATGTCGCCGTCTCTGGCCGAGGCAATCACGCCCTCATCCAGTGCCAGCGCCGCCTCGTTCAGCATCAACAGCAGGCAACGCTCGGCCAGATCCTGAGCCGGCAGTCGGCTTTGGGGCTTGATGCCCAACAGCGCGTAAAGACTGTCGTCCACCGGTTTGTGCTTGCCTTTTTTGTCATGGCGATAAAAACCACGGCCGTTCTTCTTGCCATGGCGTTTGTCTTCCAGCAGTTTACCAAATGCCTCGGGGGCGGTGAAACGTTCCCCCAGCTCCCGAGCCAGAATGGGGGAAATTTTGGCGGCCACATCGATGCCGACTTCATCCAGCAGGGTCAGGGGGCCCACCGGAAAACCGTAATCCAGCAGCGCCCGGTCGATTGCTTCTATCGGCTCGCCTTCCAGCAGCAGGCGCGCCGCCTCGTTGAGATAAGGCGCCAGAATGCGGTTTACGTAAAAACCGGCCTTGTCCTGCACCACGATCGGCGTCTTGCCCTGGGCGCGGGCCAGTTTCAGCGCCGTGGCCACGGTGGCCGGGCTGGTACCCGCGTGGGGAATGATTTCCGCCAGCGGCATCTTGTGCACCGGGCTGAAGTAATGCAGCCCCACCACCTGCCCGGGTCGTTCGGCCCCTTCGGCAATCTGGTGAATGGGCAGCGAGGAGGTATTGGTGGCAAAAACCGTATGCTTCGGGCAGTTCGCCTCCACCTCGGCCACCATCTCCCGCTTGATGTCGAGACTCTCGAATACCGCCTCCACCACCAAATCAACCCGCTCGAAACCGCGGTAATCCAGGGTGCCGGTGATCCGTGCCAGCTGCTGTTGCATTTCGCTGGCCCGCAGCTGTTTCTTGTTCACCTTCGGCATCAGCAGACCGTGGGCATTGGCCATGGCCTGATTGATGCCCTGGTGGGAAATGTCCTTGATGCGCACCGGTAACCCGGCCTTGATGGCGGTCACAAAGGCAATGCCGCCGCCCATCAGGCCGCCGCCGAGCACGCCGATACGGGCAAGCGAGTTGGGTTCTTTACCCTGCCAACGGGTCTCCTTTTTCATCTCGGTGGTGGCGAAAAACAGCTGACGCAACGCCGACGACTCGGGGCTCATCACCAGTTCACCAAAGGCTCGCGCTTCGGCGGCCAACCCCTTGTTGATGCCCTGGTGCAGACCGGTTTGCACCACGTTCAGTAAACGCTCCGGCGCCGGATACTTGCCGCGGGTTTTATGACGCAGGGTGCTGAGCGCCTTGTCGAACACCAGCCTGCGGCCAAATGGGTTGGCCTCCAACGCCAGGGTTTTGATATCGCGTTTGCGCTTGGGCCTCGGCTTGCCCTGCCGCGCCAGGGTGATGGCGGTATCCAGCAAAATGCTGTGCGGTACCATGTCGTTCACCAGCCCGGCTTTAAACGCCTGTTTGGGCCGCAGTTGCTTGCCGGTCAGCATCATGTCCAGTGCCCGGGTCAGCCCCACCAGCCGAGGCAGGCGCTGGGTACCACCGGAGCCCGGTATCAACCCCAACTGTACTTCCGGCAACCCCAGCCGGGTTTTGTCATCGTCACTGCACACCCGGCCATGGCAGGCCAACGCAAGCTCAAGGCCGCCACCCAGGCAGGGCCCGTGAATGGCGGCGATCAGCGGTATCTTGAGCGCTTCGAGCTGGTTAAATATATCTTGCCCTGCCCGAGCCAATGCCTCGGCCTGTTCGGCAGTAACGCATTCATCCAGCATGTGCACGTCGGCACCGGCAATAAAGGAGTCGGCTTTGCCCGAGCACAGCACCAGACCCTTGATATTGTTATCGGCGCTAATCTCGGCCAACAATGCCTGTATTTCATCCACGAAACTGGCACGCAGGGTGTTCATGCGTTCGCCCGGCACGTCCATGGTGATGATGCCGATGCCGTCTTCGTTACGCAGGGTAAAGGTTGAAGGAGTCATCTGCTCGGTCCCTGTCACGATCATAACGTCGCTCATTTTGCTGCCTCCAGTACCATGGCCACGCCCAGGCCGCCGGCGGCGCAGGCGGTGGTCAATGCCAGGCCGCCGCCGCGGCGATTAAGCTCGTTCAGGGTTTGGGTGATCATCCGTGCGCCGGTGGCGGCGAAGGGATGGCCATAGGCCAGAGAACCACCCAGCACATTGAATTTACTCATGTCCACCTCGCCAATGGCCCGGGATCGGTTGAGTTCGCGCTCGGCAAAGGTGGTGCTTGCAAACATTCTGAGGTTGGCCAGAGTCTGGGCGGCGAACGCCTCGTGCATATCAATCAGATCCATGTCCGCCAGGGTACAGCCGGCGCGATCCAGAGCCATTGGGGTGGCATAGGCCGGGCCCAGCAGCATGTCGTGCCGTACCTCGGTCGCCGTATAGGCATAACTGCGCAGGTAACCGAGCGGCGTCAGGCCCAGCTCTTTGGCCCGACTTTCGGTCATCATCAGAACGGCGGCGGCGCCATCGGTCAATGGAGTGCTATTGGCCGCAGTCACGGTGCCGTGACGACGATCAAAGGCGGGCTTGAGCTTGCCGTAATCGGCCAGGCGGGATTCGGTGCGAATATTATTATCCCGCTCGAAGGCGGTCTTGAACGGCGGCACATAGGCCGTCATTACCTCGTCATTCAGCCAGCCCCGCTGCCAGGCGTCGGTCGCCAGTTGATGAGAGCGATGCGCCAGTTCATCCTGGGCCTGCCGGCTGATGCCGTGACTTTTAGCCATCTGCTCGGCAGTCTGTCCCATCGACAAACCGGTGGAGTATTCCGCCACCGCCGGTGGTACCGGGGCCAGATCCCTGAGTTTGAGATTTCGCAGTATCGCCAGCTTTGCACCAAAGGATCTGGCCTTGCTCAGATCCAGCAAGACCTCGGCCAGTTGCGTCGACACTCCGATAGGCAACACGGAGGCAGAGTCGGCGCCACCGGCAATGCCCACCTGAAGCTGTCCCGCCAGCATCGACTCCGCCAGACTCGACACCGCCTGAAAGCTGGTGGCGCAGGCGCGGGTGACGCTGTAGGCGTCGGTGCTGACCGGCAGTTCGGTGCCCAGCACGATTTCCCGGGCAATGTTGGGCGCTCTGGGCATCTGTATCACCTGGCCGAACACCAGTTGCTGCACTTCGCTCGCCGCCATCGGTGTACGGGCCAGCAGTTCGTTCACCACCATGGTGCCCAGTTCCAGTGCGGGTATGCCACGCAAAGCGGTAGCCTGGCGGGCGAACGGCGTTCTCAGCCCGGAAACGATGGCAATGCGATCACCCTTGCGGGTAATGAGTGGATTGGTCGGTGACATGTACGCTCCTTGTTATCAACCGTAAGTTATCAGCCGTAAGCTAAAACCCATCGGTTATCAGCCATAACCAACTTGCCCTGAGTGGTAAGCCCTACCCTAGGAAGAGGTCTGACCTCATTAGTATCTTAACAATGGTGTTACCGGTTTTAAACTGGCGATTGAAAATATTGATGCGCGATAAATAGCGGTATATCCATCGCCATCATGGTGTTTTTTGCGCCACCATCGGCGCAAGAATGGATAATCAATCATTACTCGCACCAGTCTTTAAGAGTGAGTAGACTGAATCAAGCCACCCTATTTGAACGGTGAACAATGATTTCTTTATTCGGGCGAAAGAAGACCAAGCCGGATGCGGTCTCTAAAAGCATGGTAATAAAACAAAAGCGCTATGAGGCGCTGGTGTATGCCTTGCATGGCGACCTGTTTCGTTATGCCTTCTGGTTGTGTCATGACCGGCAGGTAGCCGAGGATCTGGTCCAGGAAACGTTTTTGCGTGCCTGGAAAGCGCTGGACAGCCTGAAAGACGAAAAAGCGGCCAAGGCATGGCTTATTACCATATTACGGCGAGAAAACGCGCGCCGTTTCGAGCGCAAGCGGTTCGACCTAGTCGATCTGGACAGCGTGCCGGTACCCGACAAGCAAAGCCCGGGGCCGGAGCAGGATATGGAAACCGAATGGCTGCGTCGGCATATTGCCGAACTGGCTGAAGAATATCGTGAGCCACTGTTACTGCAGGTACTGGGTGGTTTTAGTGGCGAAGAAATAGCCGAGATACTGGAATTGAACAAGAACACCGTAATGACCCGCCTCTTTCGCGCCCGCAACAAGCTGAAAGAGGCCATGGACCAAGACAAATCCTCGCGAGGCCAAAGCAATGGATGACCTGGAGTTCAGACGTCGGGCTTATGCCGATCCCAACGACAAGAGTTCTGACTTTATTAGTGCCTCGACCACTAATGCCAGCAACCGGCAGTTTATGTCTGAAATCAAAGACTTCAACCATAAGCTCACCCACGCGCTACACGAGCCGGTGCCCGCGACCCTGCCCGACAAGCTGATGCTGTCGCATCTGCTGCGACAACCGGATCATTCGCAAGGGTTCGGTTGGCGCCATCTGGCGATAGCCGCTTCCGTGACCTTTGTACTGGGGTTTGCTACCCGCTTTATCCCCTTGACCTCCGGGGCGGATAATCCGATTCCGTCGGTCGCCACGGTCGCCATGAACCATGTACAGCTGGAAATGCCTTTTACCCACTATGTGGATGAAGAAGTCAGCCTCTCTACCGTTAATGCCAAATTAAAACCGTATGGCACCCGGCTCTCCAACGTGGCCGATGTGGGCAAAGTTTACTATGCCAACCACTGCATGTTTGCCGGAGGGCCGGCCGCGCACCTGGTGATCCAGGGCGAGCACGACCGGGTTCACGTATTTGTGGTACCGGCCGATCGCGCCTTGCAGTTGGTCAACAGTTTCTCTGATGCTCATTACCACGGTGAAGTCATTCCCATGACTCTCAACCGCCTGGTAGTGGTCAGCGAACTGGAAGAAGATGTCGGCAAGATGGCCAGCAAGATCAAGGCCTCGCTGGAAAGGGCAATCTAACCGGCGATCGAACAAGGGGGCGGAGTCAACGTGACTCCGCCCCTTTTTTACGATATCGGCACCAAGCCTGTCTATTTATTATGCTATTCCATCATAAGGTTACGCTAATCGGGAGTTATTCGGTTTTATGAGGTAATATTTGCTTACTTCGCCCATACGGAAGGCGAAAATGCTGTTCGGAACAACAGGAACCCGCTTATGACCATAGAACTCCCTATTTTGATTACTTTTGTCGGCTATCTGCTGCTGACCATGCTTATCGGTCTGGTCGCCTACAAAGCCACCAGTTCGCTAAGCGATTACATTCTGGGCGGCCGCCGCCTGGGCCCTGGCGTGGCGGCCCTGAGCGTTGGTGCCTCCGACATGAGCGGCTGGTTATTACTCGGCTTACCCGGCGCCGTCTACCTCTACGGCATCAATCAGGCCTGGATTGGCATCGGCCTGGTTCTGGGAGCCTGGTTGAACTGGCTATTCGTGGCCAAGCGACTACGGGTATATACCGAACAGGCCAACGATTCGCTCACCCTGCCCGATTTTCTGGAAAATCGCCTGGCCGACCACAGCGGTCTGCTTCGCGTTATCGCCGCTGTTACCATACTGGTGTTTTTTATTTTCTATACCGCCTCCGGCCTGGTGGGTGGCGCCATTCTGTTCGAAAAAGTCTTTGGCCTGCCCTACCTCACCGCCTTGATTCTCGGCGGCGGCGTCATCGTCGCTTATACCTTTATGGGCGGTTTTCTGGCGGTATCCTGGACCGATTTTTTCCAGGGCATACTGATGCTTCTGGCATTGATCGCCTTGCCCTGGGCGGTAATGAACGAGCTCGGTGGCATCGATCAGACCCTGACCACACTGAACACCATGGATGCATCCAGACTGGATCTGTTTCACGACTTTTCACTGCTTAGCGGCATCAGCCTGCTGGCCTGGGGGCTGGGTTACTTTGGCCAGCCGCATATTCTGGCGCGCTTCATGGCCATCGACTCGCCAAAATCTGTTCCTCTGTCGCGCCGTATCGCCATGAGCTGGATGGTGCTGTCACTGATTGGCTCTCTGGGTGTGGGCGTGGCCGGTGCGGTTTATTTTGCAGACGCTCCGCTGGATAACCCGGAAACCGTGTTCCTGGCGCTGGCCAATGCGGTGTTCAACCCCTGGGTGGCCGGTTTACTGATTGCCGCCATTATGTCGGCCATCATGAGCACCATCGACTCTCAGTTGCTGGTGTGTTCTTCTGCTATCACCGAAGACTTTTACAAGCGCTGGTTGCGCCCTGCCGCCGGTGATAACGAACTGGTGTGGGTAGGCAGATTTGCTGTGCTGGGCGTGGCGGTCTGCTCCATGCTGATAGCGCTCGACCCGCAATCCACCGTGCTTGGTCTGGTCAGTTATGCCTGGGCCGGCTTTGGTGCCGCATTTGGCCCCGTGATTATTCTTTCCGTGTACTGGCCACGCCTTACCCGCAACGGGGCACTCGCCGGTATCGTACTCGGTGCCCTGACGGTCATCGGTTGGAAACAGCTGAGTGGCGGTTTGTTCGACCTGTACGAAATCGTACCCGGCTTTCTGGTCTGCGGCCTGGCCTGCATTCTGATCAGCCGTATCGATACCCCGCCCGTTAAAAGCGTGGTACTGGGGTTTCGGCGTATGGAATCCGAGCTTTAATCTTTGATAGTTCTCACAAAAGGAGCCGAAAGGCTCCTTTTTTATAAACAGTTGTTTTACTTTTTTATTGCCCCTTCCTATGCTGCCCACTGGTAAGAGTTCATACCTCTTGCTGACTGCGCTGGTCGTAGTGGCGCCGAAACATATCACCATGACAAGAGAGTCTCTATGAGCCAAAAGACGTTAACATTGTCCATGCTCGCCGCTTCCATTGCTGTGGTCGCAGGGCAAGCTCATTCCGCCGCTTTTCAGCTGGCAGAACAAAACACCACAGGCCTTGGCCGCGCCTATGCCGGTGAAGGCGCCATCGGTGACAACGCTGCAGTGCTGGGCCGCAACCCGGCCGCCATGACGCTGTTTGATCGCCCTGCCCTGTCGACCGGTGCCATTTATATCAATCCGGAAGTGGATGTTACCGATAATGAAACCAGCGAATATGCTGGTGATATAGCCGACGATGCCGTCGTGCCCTTCTTCTATTTTGTGTACCCCATTAACGAGCAATGGGTAGCCGGTTTCGGCACCTTTACCAACTATGGTTTGGCAACTTCCTACTCTCCCGAGTTCTCAGCGGGTGAAATCGGTGGCAAAACCTCGCTCGAAACCATCAACCTGAACCCCAGTCTCGCCTTTAAGGCTACTGATCATATTTCGCTGGGCGCAGGCGTTAACGTCGTATATGCCGATGCCGAGTTTATTCGTTATGCGGGACAGAAAGGTGAAAATGCCCTTGGGGTAGATAGATCTACCGAAGCCGCCAACCTAGCTGGTGATGACTGGGGCTATGGCTGGAATATAGGCCTGTTGCTGGAAGCCGATGACTACAACCGCTGGGCGCTGACCTACCGTTCTGAAATTGATCTGACGCTGGAAGGAAACTATTCGAATGAGCTTCCTACTGCCGCAGGTGGCCTTAATGGTCAAAGTTTGCCAGGAAAACTGGACCTTACCTTGCCGGCCATTGCCGAAATTTCGGGTTTCCATCAGGTACAACCCGACTGGGCGGTACATTACGGCATCATGTGGACCGAATGGAGCGACTTTAAAGAACTACGAGCGAGTGGCCCTCAAGGTACGACGTTATTAGAAAAGCCTGAAAACTTCGAAAACAGCTGGCGAATAAGCGTAGGTGCCACTCACCAATTGAATGAGCAATGGACTCTGCGAGGCGGCCTGGCTTACGATAAATCGCCAGTACCAGAAGAGTTTCGTTCCATCTCGATTCCTGATGTAGATCGTACCTGGTACACCCTTGGCACTACCTATGCCTATAGTAAAAGCCTGAGTATCGACGCCGCCTTTGCATTTCTGGACGGCAGTAATGTGGCCGTTGAGCAGGAAGAAAGCGTATTCGGAACGGACTACAATATGACTTCCGGCGGTGATGCTTACCTGTTCGGTTTACAGATGAACTACCTTTTCTGAACTCCCGGTCAATACACCTCATCATAAAGCGCCTCATTCGGCGCTTTTTTCTTGGGACGACTTTGTTAATGTAAACCACATACTGTATATTCGACGGCTTATTATGAATATGTCGGGGCCTTATCATGCACTGTTTCGTCGCCAGGCAGGCTATCCTGAATAGTCGGGGTAATCCGCTGGGATATGAGCTGTTATTCCGTCTTGGTCTTGATAATCGCTTTCCCGATATCGAAGCCGAGCTGGCGACTCGTCGCCTGATGGCAGAACAATTTTTAAGCCAGAAAATCGAAGAACTGGTCGGCGATTCACTGTGTTTCGTAAATTTTCCCGATACCTTGCTGCGCGAAGGCATGCTTGATGCTTTTCATCAGCAGAAGCTGGTGATTGAAATTCTGGAAAATGCCACTCCGGATCAGGCCCTGCTCGACAGTGTAAAACACCTGAAACAGCTCGGACTAAAAATTGCCCTTGATGATCATATTCCAAACGACGAGTGGGACGAATTTCTACCGCTGATGGATTTTATCAAGCTGGATTTGCGCCAGACCTCCATGGAAGACTGTGCTCGTCTTATCAAGCGCTGCCACCGCTATCCGCAGCTTAGTTTTATTGCCGAAAAAGTAGAAACGCAACAAGAATTTGCCGACGCACAGGCGGCTGGATTCTCTTATTTTCAGGGCTATTACTTTCAACAGCCCCAGGTTATTAGCCGGCGCATTCTGACTACCGATGAAATAACCGCCTTTGAACTCCTGTCTACCGTAAACGGTAACGATATCGATTATGACCGGCTCACCGAATTGTTCAGTCGCGATTTGTCGCTAACCTACAACCTGTTGCGTTACGTCAACAGCCTATACATCGGTTATCGTCATCAGAGTATTGATAATCTGCGCAGTGCGATTGTTTATCTTGGCCATCAACAACTGAAGCGCTTTACCGCGCTGGTGATGACCGCTTATGTCAGTAAAAACAAAAATATAGAGCTTTATCGGCTATCCATGATTCGGGCCAAGTGGTGTGAATTGCTGGCTGAAAAGGTATGCCCGGCGCTGGCGGAAGACGCCTTCATGTCCGGCTTGTTTTCACTGCTGGATGCGCTGCTCGAACGGCCCATGGCCGAGATTTTACCGAATATCTCGGTGACGGAACCGGTCAGTCTGGCGTTACTTGAACGCAAGGGCCAACTTGGCTTCCTGCTGAGTCTGATGCACGATCATGAACAGGCGGACTGGCCTAAGCTGCAGCAGCGTCTGGACTTCATTAATCTGAGTGAAGCTAGCAGCAGCCAGTGTTATGAAGAAGCGGTGCAATGGTGTCAGCGCCTGAACGACCATAACCTGACCAAGTAAAGCCAAGCTCAACAACTATCAACCAAACGGGCCCGGTATCAAGATGATACCGGGCCCGTTTGGTTGTATGACTTACGCTATCTGTTCAGGCGTAATAGACATCTTGTCAGTGAGATCTCTGCTGTTGCCAGGCCCAGCCTGCCAGTACCAGTATAAAGCCCGCCAGTGCCGCCATCAGGCCCATTCCCAAAGAAGCACTGTACCCCAGAGCCAGATAGCCAATCACGCTGACCAAGGCGATAGATAGCGCATAAGGCAGCTGAGTAATCACATGATCGATATGATGGCAAGAGGCACCGGTAGAAGACAGGATAGTAGTATCCGAAATGGGAGAGCAGTGATCACCGAAAACCGCCCCTGCCATCACCGCCGACATCCCCGGCAGCAGTAAGGATGCATCAATTGCCATGGTCATATCGGCGGCAATGGGCAACATCACGCCAAACGTACCCCAGCTGGTGCCGGTGGCAAAAGCCATTACCCCTGCCAGCAGAAACAGAATGGCCGGTAACATAAACAAGGGGATGCTTTGCTGGATCAGCGACGCCAGATATTTACCGGTTTGCAGCTCGCCAATCAGTCCGGCAATGGTCCAGGCAAACAACAGGATATATATCGCCGGCAACATTCCTTTGAGCCCGACCTTTAAGGTGTGGGCCCAGTCTGATGCCGATGCCTTGTGCTTGAACATGGCGAAGGCACAGACCAGTAGTCCTGCTACGCCACCAAACACCAGAGAGCGACCCACATTGGTGTTTTCAAGGGCGGCCAACAGCGTAAAGTCCATCTGATTTTGTGCCAACGCCTGAGCGCCGGTCAGCAGCAAACTCGCCACCGTCACCAGCGTCAGGGTGCCAATCGCCAGCAACAGATCACTGACTCGACCCACAGTGACACTGCTGTCGGCCACACCCGGCGGTGTGCCCTTGGCCTTGTCGAACAAGTCGCCGTTCATGGCCTGTTGTTCATGTCGCGCCATCGCGCCCAGATCCCAACCACCACGAATCACCAGCAAGACCATCAGCAGGGTAAAAATGGCATAAAAATTCATTGCTCCCATCATCAGAAAAGTACTTAGTGCACTTTGTCCGGTGAAGCCGTGGCTGGCCAGAATACCCCCGACCAGAGCAATGATATAAGCCCCCCAGGAAGAGATAGGCATCAACACACAAATAGGGGCCGCGGTTGAATCCAATAAATAGGCAAGCTTGGCGCGTGAAATATGAAAACGATCGGTCACCGGCCGACAGATGGTCCCCACCGACAGACTGTGAAAGTAATCATCAATAAAGAAGATAAAGACCAGCAACCCGGTCATTACTTTGGCTTGGCGGCGGTTTTTAATACGTGACTGCGCCCATTCCGCAAACGCCAGCGTGGCACCGGTGCGGCTCAGCATGCTGATAATGCAACCTAACAGCAGCAAAAACAGCAATATATTAACATTCCATTCATTGATGGCATTATCGGACCAGAACAGGCCAGCAATATTGACACCCAGATGCGAGACAGCTGTCAGGGGATTGAATTGCTGTAACAACAGCGCACCAAGGATGATTCCCAGTCCCAGAGACAACAGAACTCGGCGGGTAAAAATGGCCAACACAATGGCTAGCAAGGGCGGTAGTAAAGACCAGAAGGTCTGAATAAAAGGATGAGATTCCACGGCAATACCTGATTCTGAATTGACAACATAACTACCAGGAGCAGGAGGCCGATATCTAGATCGTCTTCTCTTTCCCAGCAATAGCGCATCATGAATAAATATTCATGACAGTATCGGCCCTTTCGGCACCGATCCCAGCCAGGCCATCAGATAAATGACATGACTTCGGCATAACGTCCTTTCGACCAGGATAAACGGCATCACCCTGAGCTGGTCTACTGATAAGTTATGCACCTCTACGCAGGTAAGGCGGAGGATTTTACTGCCAAAAAGACAAAAATCAACACATTTGACCAAAAAATAACAGTTTCATTTTTAACCAAATTCTATTTTCGGGCTGTTTATTGCCGATGAAGCCCGGCCTGCCATCACCATGTTCATGATGCACATTCCCGGTCTGAAAGTGACATTGACTCAACGAAAATATTCAACATTCCAATAAACAGGCTTATATTTTTTAATAAGCAATTGCTTTTCGCAAAATGCGACCACATATACATTAATGCATCATAAAAGAGGGTTTTATAATTAATATTACTGAAATGAATTCATCAATTAACTTGCTTCATTTAAAATGAAGATGTAAATTTAATTTATTATAAAAAAACAAGATAGCCCAACAGGTGAATGTAATGTCTGACTTTTTGAAAACACTGCTTAATATCCGTAGCCTTCGTGCTGCTACTCGTGAACTGACCTTGGATCAAATGGAAGAAGGGTTGGTCAAGCTGGCTTCTGTTATTGAAGAGCAGCGTGAATCCAAAGCCGCCGAACAGGCAGCGGCACAAGAGCGTGAGCGCAAGCTGAAAGAATATATGGAGCAACTCGCTGCCGATGGTATCGATATTAGCGAGCTGGTTGAACTGGCAGAGCCAGGCAAGAAAGCCACAGCTCCCCGTAGCAAGCGCCCTGCAAAGTACGAATATAATGATGAAAACGGCGAGCGTAAAACCTGGACCGGCCAGGGCCGTAAACCTTCCGCCATTCAGCAAGCGCTGGAAAGCGGAGAGAAAACACTGGAAGATTTCCTTATCAAGTAAGCGGACTGTTTGCTTATGATTAAAAACAGGGCCATATGGCCCTGTTTTTTGTGTGCTGTAATAACCTTAGGAGGTGTTATGGCAACGCAAGAACATCAAAAAGAATAAAACGTCGGTGAGTAACCCTGTGTTTGGGGTTGATATGACCGAACATCAAACCTACCGCTTGTTTAATAGGATAGGTATTCTTCAATACCTCTTAAGCAATGAGTACAACGGCTGATCGACGCCATTCAGCTTCAACTCATACACCAGTGCCAACTCAGCCCCCAAGGCACCAGCCGGCCAGCCTTTACGCTCCAGCCAACACAGGTAGGCCATCGGCAGCCGAAGCAAAGGTTGTCCTCGGTATTTGCCGAAGGGCATCGGCTTTTGGATAATGCTCAGCAACTCTTTCGACTGCAGTGTCATGCAAAGCCCCTCATTGAAATCAGCTGTAAACGGTGTCATTGGTGTAGAAATATGTACGGCGTTTGCCGACTCTGGTAGCGGCTTACACCTACAAACAAATCGGCCTTCATGGTGACGATGATTTGTCCCTATGAAGGCCGATAGCTATCCACCCAGCTGCACGGTTTAGATAATGATTAGACCGTCAGGCTGAGATTGATCTGGGCCAGTACGGCCGCCGGATCAGCCGCCTGAGTGATCGGCCGGCCAATCACCAGATAATCACTGCCTGCACTCACCGCCTGCTCTGGCGTCATGATACGGCGCTGATCGCCAGCATCACTACCGGCCGGGCGAATTCCGGGCGTAACCAGCTTGAAGTCGGGTCCCAGCTCGGCTTTCAGCAGGCTGGCTTCCTGAGCAGAGCACACCACGCCGTCAAGTCCGGCACCATGGGTCAGCCGGGCCAGTGACAGCACATGCTCTGCCGGAGACCGCAACACACCAACCTGCAACAACTCTTCCGCTGTCATGCTGGTCAATACCGTAACCGCGATCAGCAAGGGCGCCTTGTCACCATAAGGCAACAGGGCCTCGCGGGCTGCTTGCATCATTCGCGGGCCACCGCTGGCATGCACATTCACCATCCAGACTCCCAGCTCTGCCGCAGCGGCTACTGCCTTGGCGACGGTATTGGGAATATCGTGAAACTTGAGATCGAGAAAAACATCAAATCCGTCCTGCACCAGAGAGCGTACAAAGTCAGGTCCGAACAGGGTGAACATTTCCTTACCCACTTTTAACCGGCAACTGGCCGGATCGAGTTTGGCAATCAGCGAGCGAGCCTGTTGTTCATCGGCAAAATCCAGAGCAATCAGGATCTTGGGATCGAGTTTTTTTGAGTCTTGCATGGGGTTACCTTTTAATTTTTATAACAGATTGTAAGGCATGAGGAGTAACGAATAAGTCGCCAGGAAAGATTCCCGGACGTGCATTCATTCAGGAATCTCTCCTTGCAACTCACCATCATTCATTCGCCGTCGAGGCCACGCACCGGTTTGATGCTGCCCCACTGTTTGCAGGAGGGGCATTGCCAGAATAACGTTTGAGAAGAAAAGCCACATTGTCCACAACGATGACTGGGTTTGAGCCTGATTTGCTCGGATACCAGTGATTTCAGCATTTCCAGACTTTCTCGCGCCCTGCCCTGCTCCGCATTGGCCGCATGATACGACATCAACCGGTAAAAACCTTTCATGGTCGGATGCAGCTGCAATTGTGACAACACCAGTTGTTCGGCACCAATAGCGCCCTGTGTTTCGCTCACCTTGTCGGCCAGCATCAGCACGGCAGTAGCACCACTATCGGCTGCCACCCACTGCTCCAGTCGCTGTATAAACTCGGCCTCATTGCCCAGCATGCGGTAGCAATGCTGCAAGTCTGCCAGCACCTCGCTGATAAAGTCCGCATCCTGTTCGGTAACCTCTAGCAAACAATGTCCAGCCTGAGACCATTGCTGCTGTGTCATATAAATAGCAGCCAGACGCATATTGGCCCTGACGCAACCCGCATCGGCCTTCAGCGCCTTTTTGAGCTGAACGATGGCGGCCTTGTTATCTTGACGGCGCCATTGTTGCTCAGCCAGCTCACAGTAAAAGTGCCCCATAGGCACCAGGGCCTTGATACCCTGCCGCTTCTTGAGCCGCTCGGCCACCTTGATCGCCTGCTCCCAGTCTTTTAGCTGCTGATAGATTTGCATCAGCTGGCTCAGCGCTTCTTCTTCATAATCCGGGTCGTTTTTCAGCTCAACCAGAATATGTTCGGCTCTGTCCAGCAGGCCTGCAGCCAAAAAGTCACGCGCCAGCTCCAGCATCGCCAGGTGACGCTGTTCCAGTAACAGATTAGGACGGGCAATCAGGTTCTGGTGTATACGAATGGCACGATCGACTTCACCCCGAGAACGAAACAGGTTACCGAGTGCAAGGTGGGTTTCAATGGTTTCACTGTCGACCTGCAGCAATTGAATAAACAGATCAACGGCCTTGTCGGGCTCATCGGAAAGCAGAAAATTCAGCCCGGCAACGTATTGCCGGGAGAAATGATTGGATTTGTTTTGAGCATCCTGCCGGACCCCTCTGCGCCCCATATACCAGCCATAGGCAGCTGCGACCGGAAGCAGCAGAAACAGCAATTCCAGCATAGGGCTCGTCAATCCTTAATGGGCAATGCTCTGAGCTCTTCCAATTCCCTTTGTTGACGCTCGACTTTCTTGCGCAAACCACTGTTGTTCATCTTGAGACGTAACAATACCAGACCGAACACCAGCCAACCGATAAAAAAACCGGCGACAAATACTACTGCCAGTAATGTAGAAAGACGATAGTCGCCCTGAGCCAGCAGATAGTTGACATGAACCAGCTGGTCATTTTGCGAGCCCAGTGTCAGCCCAACAGCAAACAAAATTGCCAGGATTACCAGGCCAAAAATAATTTTCACCTTACCCTCTCAACTTCCTGATTTCGAGTGTTGGCATTATCCCGTAAAAGCCGAATGCTCGCCAGTCGAGTTGCCACAAAAAGTGATATGGAACAAGCTGGTATACACTCAGACCGGGTTGACCCGTTCGCGCAATTCTTTACCGGGTTTGAAATGCGGTACGTATTTACCGGTCAATTCCACTTTTTCACCGGTTTTCGGATTACGTCCCTGGCGGGGGGCCCGATAATGCAATGAAAAGCTGCCAAAACCTCTGATTTCAATGCGATCCCCTGTTTGCAGCGTCGATGCCATCTGCTCAAGAATTTCCTTGATGGCATTTTCCACCTCTTTGGCGGAGAGATGGCTGTACTGCTCTGACAGTCTTTCAATGAGATCGGATTTGGTCATGATGTGTTTCTCCTGATCATCAGACAACAAAAAGGGGGCGCGAAGGCCCCCTTTTGAATTCGGACAGGCTTATTCGCCTTTAGCCGCCTTGAAAGCTTCGGCCATGGCACTCAAACCAACATCTTCAGGTTGCTGCTGGTTCAGGCTATCCATTACCACTTTCTCTTCAGCTTCGTCTTTCGCACGGATAGACAGGCTCAGAGTGCGGTTCTTGCGATCAACGCCCATGAAACGCGCTTCGATTTCTTCACCCACTTTCAGTACGGTGGATGCGTCTTCGATGCGGTCGCGGGAGATGTCGGCAACGCGGACATAACCTTCAACGCCTTCTTCCATCTCAACCACGGCGCCTTTGGCGTCAACGGCAGTGATGGTACCCTTAACGATAGCACCTTTCTTGTTGTCAGACAGGTACTTGTTGAACGGGTCTTCGTCGATTTGCTTCACGCCCAGGCTGATACGCTCACGCTCGGGATCGACCTGCAGAACAACGGCGTCAATCTCGTCGCCTTTCTTGAATTCACGAACGGCTTCGTCACCGTTGGCGTTCCAGGAAATGTCGGACAGGTGAACCAGACCGTCAATGCCGCCGTCCAGACCGATGAAGATACCGAAGTCAGTGATAGACTTGATCTTACCGGAAACACGGTCACCCTTGTTGTGGGTTTCCGCAAACAGCTGCCACGGGTTGGATTTGCACTGCTTCAGACCCAGAGAGATACGACGACGTTCTTCGTCGATATCCAGCACCATCACGTCTACGCTGTCGCCAACAGAAACCACTTTGGACGGGTGGATGTTCTTGTTGGTCCAGTCCATTTCGGACACGTGTACCAGACCTTCAACGCCTTCTTCGATTTCAACGAAGCAGCCGTAGTCGGTCAGGTTGGTCACGCGGCCAGACAGACGAGTGCCTTCCGGGTAACGGTTAGCGATATCAACCCACGGATCTTCGCCCAGCTGCTTCAGGCCCAGAGACACACGAGTGCGCTCACGGTCAAACTTCAGCACCTTAACGTTGATTTCGTCACCCACGTTCACGATTTCGGAAGGATGCTTAACGCGCTTCCAAGCCATGTCGGTGATGTGCAGCAGGCCGTCTACGCCGCCCAGGTCTACGAAAGCGCCGTAGTCGGTCAGGTTCTTGACGATACCCTTGACTTCCTGGCCTTCCTGCAGATTTTCGAGCAGCTGCTCGCGCTCTGCACTGTTTTCGGTTTCGATCACGGCACGACGAGAAACAACAACGTTGTTGCGCTTCTGATCCAGCTTGATAACTTTGAACTCAAGCTCTTTACCTTCCAGGTGCAGCGTGTCGCGTACCGGGCGTACGTCAACCAGCGAACCAGGCAGGAAGGCGCGAATGGTGTTCACTTCAACAGTGAAGCCACCCTTGACCTTGCCGTTGATCACACCGATAACGGTTTCCTGATCTTCGTAGGCTTTTTCCAGTTGCAGCCATGACTCGTGGCGCTTCGCTTTTTCACGGGAAAGCAGAGTCTCACCGAAACCGTCTTCTACCGCGTCCAGCGCTACGTCTACAACGTCGCCAACGCTGACTTCCAGCTCGCCCTGAGCATTTTTAAACTGCTCGGCAGGGACAGCGGATTCAGACTTCAGGCCTGCATCAACCAGAACGATACCGTTCTCGATGGCTACTACAGTACCTTTAACAATGGAACCCGGACGGGTTTCCAGTTCTTTCAGAGACTCTTCAAAGAGTTGGGCAAAAGATTCAATCATGTTTAATGAATACACTTTTTAAGTTGAACATCCACAGGGCAATCCGGCACCGATGGGGTGATTAGCATAGACCCGTCCCTTCCCTGGGGCGGGCAGGGCCAAGCCGCACTAGCGACTTGGCTTAACTTATTTTTCGAACTGTTTTAACCGAAATAAAGCTTAACCGAGCTTAACTCTAGTATGACTTAGCACTTTGTCCAGTACTTGTGTAATGGACAAATCCGTCGAATCAATCACCAGCGCATCGGCTGCGGCTTTGAGCGGCGCCACGGCTCGATTACGATCTCGCTCGTCACGCGTCTGAATTTCGCTTAAAAGACGGTCAAAACTAACATCAAAGCCCTTGTCTTGCAACTGAATAAGCCGTCGCTGCGCCCTTTCTTCGGCGCTGGCATCGAGGAATATTTTGACCGGTGCGTCGGGGAAAACCACCGTGCCCATGTCCCGACCGTCGGCAATCAAGCCGGGGCTGGCCCGAAAGGCGCGCTGACGACGAAGCAGGGCTTCCCGCACTCGGGGAAAGGCGGCAACCTTGCTGGCCGCGTCACCCATTTGTTCGGTGCGAATGGCACGGGAAACATCTTCTCCTTCGAGGATGGTCTTGATATGACCCTCCTCAACCGGGAACTGAACATCCAGATGAGCGGCCAACGGCATCAGCCCGGCTTCATCGTCCAGCGCCACATTGTGATGCCGGGCCGCCAGTGCCAGTACACGATAGATAGCGCCGGAATCAAGCAGATGCCATTCCAGTTTTTCGGCCAGCAACTGACAAAGGGTTCCCTTGCCGGCGCCGCCTGGGCCATCCACGGTAATGACGGGAGCGTGTTCAGTCATGGCATTCTCCAGTAAATAATGAGTCTGGGCACCGGGGTGCCGCGCGGCCGGCATTATACCCGAGTTGATAGACAAAGGCATAACTTACAACTCATTAACATAACAAAAAGAAAGCCGTTCGCACGACGCCGCGGATATTGCGCCTATACCTGCACGCCCATCCGCTTTACAATGGCCGCCATTTTTTGTTACTTGATAACCAAAAGAGGAACGCCATGAGCAGTGTTACCCGGATGGCAAACTCAAAACTGCCGACACCCTGGGGCACCTTTACCCTGATCGGGTTTGAAGAAAAAGGCACCGGCAAGGATCATGCCGCCCTGGTGATGGGAAATATCGACGACGGACAACCGGTACTGGGCCGCATTCATTCCGAGTGCCTGACCGGTGACGCCCTGTTCAGTCTGCGTTGCGACTGCGGCTTTCAGCTGCAGGCGGCGCTGGAAAGAATAGCCAAAGAAGGACGCGGCATACTGCTCTATGTGCGCCAGGAAGGCCGGGGCATTGGTCTCCTCAACAAGATACACGCCTATCATCTGCAGGATCAGGGTAAAGATACCGTGGAAGCCAACGTCGAGCTGGGTTTTGCCGCCGACATGCGCGACTACACCATCTGTGCCGATATGCTGCACGGTCTGGGCGTCAAGCAGATGAAGCTGATGACCAACAACCCGCGCAAGGTCAAGGCGATGGAAAACTTCGGTATCGAAGTGGTAGAACGGATACCGCTGCAAGAAGGCCGCAATCCCTTCAACGAAAATTATCTGAACACCAAGGCCGGCAAGCTGGGCCATATGCTCAAAGACTGACTCCAGCTTATTTCGCCTTACCAGAGCCTCGGAGCCTTCGCCCGGGGCTTTTTTGTTGAGGTTTTAACATCAGCAGAGAAAGGTCATCCCCACCCCTCAGGATTTATTTTACTGCCAGCATCTGCCCATCGCTGCGTTTCAGCGCCGAATAAAGCACGCCGGTCGTGACAGTGCCAACGGCAATAGCGAGCCCGTACCACAGCACAGGCTGAATGGCGTTGGGAATAAAAAATACGAAGATGCCGCCATGGGGTGCCAGCAATTTGGCACCAAAGAACATGGACAGGGCCCCGGTGAGGGCGCCGCCGAGCATGCAACTGGGAATCACCCGCAGCGGATCCCGGGCGGCAAAGGGAATGGCGCCTTCGGAAATAAAGCACAACCCCAACACCAATGCCGCCTTGCCCGCCTCCCGCTCGCCCGCATTAAACTTGCGCCGTGCCAACAGGGTGGCGATACCCATGCCCAATGCCGGCACCATACCCGCCGCCATGGCGGCCGCCATGGGGCCATAACTTTGCGACGCCAGCAGCCCTACCGAAAAAGCGTATGCCGCCTTGTTGACCGGTCCGCCCAGATCAAAACACATCATGGCACCGATGATGATACCGAGCAGCACCGCGTTGGCAGACCCCATGTTGTTGAGAAATTCGGTCAGGCTGGTCATCACCCAAGCCACCGGACCGCCGACCACATAAATCATGGTCAAGCCGGTAAAGAGACTGGCAAACAACGGAATAATCAATATCGGCTTGAGTGCCGACAGGCTCACCGGCATCGGCACTTTTTGCACCAGAGCACGCGCACTGTAGCCGGCCAGAAAACCGCCGATGATGCCACCGATAAAACCGGCGCCCAGACTGCTGGCCAGCATGCCGCCTATCATGCCGGGAGCAATCCCCGGCCGGTCGGCGATGGAGTAAGCTATATAGCCCGACAGCACGGGAATCATCAGAGCAAAAGCCGAACCACCTCCAATTTGCATCAGCGCCGCCGCCAGGCTGTCTTGCTGCCGAAAGGCCTCGATGCCAAACACAAATGACAGCGCGATGAGCAGGCCACCGGCCACCACCATCGGCAGCATGAATGACACCCCGGTCAACAGATGATGATAAGGACCGGACTCCGTTCCATGCGATTGATTACCCGCAACACCTGCCCCCTGATGCTGATAGCGCCGGGCATCGCTCAGTGCGCTATTTATGGTCTGTTGCGGTTTTTTCAGCGCCGCGCCGGTGCTGGTACGATACACCCGTTTGCCGTCAAACCGGCTCAAATCCACCTCGATATCCGCCGCCACTATCACCGCATCGGCGGCTTTGATGTCGGCAGCGGTCAGCCGGTGCTGGACACCCACCGAGCCCTGGGTTTCCACCTTGAGCTGAATCCCCATGGCGGTGGCGGCCTCGGTCAATGCTTCGGCAGACATAAAAGTATGCGCCACGCCGGTCGGACAGGCAGTAATCGCTACCAGTTCTCCCCCGCCCGTCGGTGTCTCTCTCTTCTGCACCTCCGCCTGTGCCCTGCCCTGCTGCAGCCAGGCTTTGGGATCGTTAAGTGCCGATTGAATATCACTGCGATACAGTGGCTTGCCGATAAAACGGGACAAGTCCAGAGAGCTATCCGCCGCCACCAGTACCAGCTCGGCCTCGTCAAGCTGCGCCTCGGTGAAGCTCGTCACCGACTCAAGCTGGCTATAGCATTCTACGTTCACCTGCCAGCCCAGATCCTGTGCCGCCTGACGCAACAAGCGGGCCGCCAGATAACTGCTGGCCATGCCACTGGGGCAAGCGGTCATAATCAATGTTTTCATTGCGCTGTTCCCGACTCAAGTTGCGTCATGTCGATGGCGTCCTGAAGTACATTCAATGGCTGCTGATGGCCGATGTCCCTTTCCACCCGGGCTACCGTCAGATCCAGTACCGGATTCAGGGTCAGTATACTCATCGCGCCGCGGCTACCAGGCGCCGTACCGCCGGGGCATCGACTGCCTGCAACGCCTGTTCGGCCAGCTGCCGGCAGGTGCTCAGACGCCATTCTCGTACTTGCGCCTTGATAAGCGGCACCCGCTTGAGACTGACCGAGAGTTCGTCCATCCCCAACCCCAGCAACAACGGCAGCGCCTGTGGGTCCGAGCCCAGCTCACCACAGAGTCCCACCCATTTACTCTTGGCATGAGCGGCATCCACCGTCATTTTGATCAAGCGCAACACCGACGGATGAAGACCATCCGAGAGTCTCGCCAGCCCGCCGTTTCCCCGATCCATCGCCAGTGTGTACTGGGTCAAATCGTTGGTACCAATACTGAAAAAATCGACTTCTTCGGCAAACACGGCGGCATTGAGCGCGGCGGAAGGCACCTCCACCATGATGCCGAGCTGCACATTCGTCGCCTGCACCTCGGCCTGGATGGTGTCGAACCGGGCCTTGGCCCAGCGCCATTCGGACCAGTCTGCCACCATCGGAAACATGATGCGCAGCGGCCTGTCGCCGGCCGCCATCAGCAAGGCGCGCAACTGGGTTTCCAGCACGTCGGGCTTTTGCATACACAGCCGAATACCACGCACGCCGAGAAAAGGGTTGTCTTCTTTCGGCATCGGCCAGTAAGGCAGGGGTTTGTCGCCGCCGACATCCAGGGTACGAACCAGTAGCGGCTTACCTTCGAGGGCGTCGAATGCCTGCCGGTAAAGCGCCAATTGATCTTTTAAATCCGGCGATCGACTCCGGGTCATAAACATAAACTCGGTACGCAGCAGCCCTACTCCCGCGGCACCTACGTCCGCTACCTCTTTTACCCGGGCGGTATCCCCCAGGTTGGCGGCTACCTCCACCCGGTGCCCGTCCTGGGTGACAGCGGCCTCGTGCCGATGCATCCAGTCCTGTGCGATCCGTCCCTGCTCTTCTTGCTGCTGAGCGCGAGCCTGTTCCAGCACCGCGGCCTCGGGAGCAATCCAGAGCGTACCGTCATCACCATCGAGAATGGCTTCGGTGCCCGACGGCAAGGTCATCACCGCCTCATCCACCGCCACCAATGCCGGAATACCCAGCGCGCGAGCCAGAATCGTGCTGTGCGACGAGGCACCTCCGCCCACGGTCACCAGCCCCAGCACTCGGGTGGTATCCAGGTTGACCAATTGCGAGGGGCCGATATCCTGCGCCAGCCAGAGATAGGGATGTGTAGGAGGTGGCGGTAAATGGCGATGACACAAAATCGCCATTACCCGGCGACCGATATCGCGAATATCGGCGGCCCGCTCCGCCAGCAAGGCATCGCTGCTGGCCGCCTGCCGGCCCGCGGCGGCGTCGATTTCGCTCCACCAGGCGGCGGCGGCAGACAGACCCTGCTTGATACGACAGTTCACGCCTTGCATCAAAGACGCGTCGGCCAGCAGCTCTCGGTGCATGCGCATCATGTCTCGCGCCTGGGTATCACGGGTCTGGCGTAAGGTCGCGTTCAGCTCCGCACTGGCCTGCTCGATGGCACCTTCAAGCTTTTGTTGTTCTGCCTCGGCATTTTCGGCCTGTTGCGGATAATCGAACTGCACGGGGGCGTCAACGAATATCGGCCCTATGGCCATACCGGGTGAGGCGGCTACACCCTGCACCTGTGTATTGAGTGCAATGGCGTGCGGCTCATGAATATCCACCGTGTCAGCCTTCGGCTCCGGCGGCACAAACGGCTCCCCCAGGCCCCTATCGACGGCCTCCGCCAATGCATTAAGGGCAGGCTCGGCATCGGGGCCTTCAGCCCTGAACAGCAGTCGGTGCCCATGCTTGACGCCCAGCCCTATCACCTGCATCAAGCTCTTGGCCGATACCCAGTGTTCGTCACCGTCGAGATTGCAGACCTGAATATCCGCCTCAAATGGCTTGGCGGCCTGCACCAGCATGGCGCCGGGGCGGGCATGGAGGCCGTAAGTATTACGCACGACCGCCGACCGTTGATGACGGTTTGCGAACGGCGGCCCTTGTTGTAGCGCTTCCATCAGCACTTCGGCCGAATTCAGCCCCGCCAACTCGGCCCCTCGGTTCGCCGCCAGCCAGTCGGCTATTCGGGTCAGCAGCGTCTTGTGTGCCATGCCATTGACCGCCAGTGCCAGCAGGCCGGATACCGGCTGTTGACGATGAGTGATGGCTGCACTGGCCGCAGTCAACAACGCCGCTCGGGGTTGTCCATGGGTCGAAACCTGCTGCAGCCACCAGCCCTGGCCGATATGCATCGCATCATTCTGCTGCAAGGCCGTCGCTTCACTCGGGGGCAAGTGCATCAAGGTGGCGGCCTGTTCGATCAGTTGCCCCAGTGAACCGGCATCGGCCTTGATGCTCACCTGCTCGACGCTCGGCATGAGCTCCGTTTCGGTACTCGACTCGGTATCGCCCTGCAACAGCTGCAAGACTTCTCGCGGCTCCCGAATGGCCTGGACCCGCTCTAGCAAGCCGTCCCGCGACAGGGTTCGGGCCAATTGTTTAAGCAGATCCAGATGCTCGTCGAAGCGGGCGGCGATGCCCAGCACCAGGTAGGCTGTTTCACCATCATCCCAGGGGACCCCATCGGGCAGATGCATCACCTTGATGCCGGTTTTTTTGATCAGATGACGGCACTGCCGAGTGCCGTGGGGAATGGCAATACCCTGGCCCAGGTAGGTGGAGGCTTGCACCTCACGCGCCAACAGGCCGACACCGTAACCGGCAGCAACATGGCCGTCCTGCTCCAGCCAGTCGGCCAGCGCCTGAATGACGGCGGCCTTATCGGCAAGAGACACTCCGGTTTTTATGTCTTGCGCAGTCAGTTCAAGCATGGCGTCACCTGCTGATGGACAAAGGAGAATCGCAATTCAACGTCATGCCAATCGTTACTGACCGGCGGATAACGATGCTGCACCATCAGGGCTGAATTTCCTGCCCGTCCCAGGCGAAGATTCGGCCGGACTGTTCGGGACCAAGGCCGTCCAGCACCGCCAGCAGATGTTGAGCCGTCTGTTGTGGACTGTGCAGTTGGCCCTCGGCCAGACCGGAGCGAAACGGCGCCGACAAGCCCGTGGCCACGGTGCCCGGGTGCAGCCCCACCACAGAGGCGGCGGGAAAGCGCCGTTGCCACTCTATGCTCAGGGTTTTGATCGCCATGTTGAGTGCCGCCTTGCTGATACGGTAGCTGTACCAGCCGCCGGCCCGGTTGTCGCTGATGCTGCCCACCCGTGCCGACAGGGCGGCAAACTGCAGCGGCTGCTGGCGTGACAGGCGGGAAGAGAGTAACCGGGCCATGGCCAGAGTAGGCCAGGTGTTGATGTGAATACTGTTGGCCAGCGCCGCCTCGGTGCATTGTTCGATGCGCTTTTCCGGCTGCTGTTCGCCCTGATGGAGCATGCCAAGGGTATTGATGACCCGGTCCGGTAACGGAAGTTCCCCGGTGACTGCGGCCAGCGCCTCAATATCGGTATTGTCCACCGCCAGCCAGTCCACACCCTCAATACCGGGATCGGTTCGGCTGAACAGCGACACTTTATCACCACGTTCGAGGCATGCCTGTGACAGCGCACAACCGATGCCACCGCCGCCCATGATCCAATAATCCATTCGGTCTCTTCCTTAGTTCACATTCATTGTGAAGGATGACCGAGTTTAGTCGACTTTTGTTACCGCCATCAATGACGTAGCCCAGCTTTCCAGCTCGGCGGCGTGGCTGATGAACAGCTCGCCTTCGGTCAGCGGTGCCCGCACCGTGACCCGCTCGCCCTGATAGGAGAAACTCAGTTGCCAGGCATGCAGATAGCCCCGGTCGGCCGCACTGCCACCGTAACGGCTGTCACCCAGAATGGGACAACCCTGGCTTTTCAGTGCCACTCGCAACTGATGTGTCTTGCCGGTCTGTGGCTGTAACAAGAAACCGCGCAGGCCTTCGGCCAGCAAACCGCTGTGAAAACGGGTGATGGCCGGATTCTGCTGGGTACGACACAGTTTCCAGCTGCCGCCGCGCGCCTTTTCCATGTCGCCCTTGATCAGCCCCTGCTTTTTGTTCGGCTTTTGATCCGACAGCGCCAGATACCATTTGCGAGTGCTGCGTTCGGCAAACTGGCGGCTGAGTTCACGGTTGGCATCCGTGTTGCGGGCCAGCAACAGAACGCCGGTGGTGATCTTGTCCAGCCGATGTACCGGATACAGAGGCTCGCCCAGGGTCTCGCTGAGCTGGCGCACCAGCCCGGGCTGCTCCCCTTCCTGATGCATGCCGATGCCGGCGGCCTTGTTGATAACGAGGTAATCGCGATGTTCCAGCAGAATGTCCATGACCAGCCTCTGAGCTCTGAACGGGGAAATGCAAAAAGCCCGCTGCGAATAAACACAGCGGGCTTCTCTATGGTATGGCGGAGGAGCAGGGATTTGAACCCTGGATGGGCTATAAACCCATGCCGGTTTTCAAGACCGGTGCATTCAACCACTCTGCCACCCCTCCGACGCCGTGCATACTACCCAAGGCGGTGCCGCCTTGTAAACTGATAAATGCCAATACCGGTTCAAGTGGGCATTTTGTGATCACATTGACATATACTCACGGAGCAAGCCCTTGAATTCGGGAATAGAAAGCTCGACAACCGGGTCATGTTATGTCCAAATGAGCAGTATTATTTTTAGTCGTCCTGTTCTTCATACTTTATTCGAACACAGGTTTTAGACACTAAAGGAGTCTGAACGATGCGATATAACGATACTCTGTCCCGTACCCAGTCGGGTGTGCTGGCGACCAACAAGGTACTGCGTAACACCTATATGCTGCTGGGCCTGACCCTGGTCGTGGCCTCGCTGTCTGCCGGCGTCAGCGCCATGCTGGCCCTGCCCCGCCCGGGTCTCATCATTACCCTGGTCGGTTTTTACGGCCTGATGTACCTGACCGAGCGTAACCGCAACAGCGGTCTGGGCCTGCTGTTTATCTTCGCCTTTACCGCCTTCACCGGTTACACCATAGGGCCCATCATCAACTATTACCTGAGCACCGCTTCAGGTACCGAAACCGTGATGCTGGCACTGGGTGGCACCGCCCTGACCTTCCTGTCGCTGTCTGCCTATGTGCTGACCACCAAGAAGGACATGTCCTTCCTCGGCGGCATGATGATGGCGGGCTTTGTGGTGCTGCTGGTCGGTATCGTCGCCAATATTTTCCTGGCCCTGCCGGCACTGAGCCTGGCCCTGAGCGCGCTGTTCATTCTGTTCTCGTCCGGTGCCATCCTGATGCAGACCAGCGCCATCATCCACGGCGGCGAGCAGAACTATATCTCCGCCACCGTGACGCTGTATGTGTCCATCTTCAATATCTTCCTCAGCCTGCTGCAACTGCTGGGTCTGAGCCGGGATTAATGCTTCCCCGCTCATCGAGTGCAAAAAGCCCCTTCATGGGGCTTTTTTGTGGCCGCAATATCTGTTGTTCGGCGCCGACTCGAGTATCATCGAGCATAAGCCCGGTATTTTGAAAGTGTCCTATGTCTCCCGCAACCATCTGGATCAGGCGAGTCTTTACCGACAGCCATTTCTTCTTTGCCCTGAAAGTACTGCTGGCCATGGCCAGCCTGCTGTTACCCGGCTGGTGGCTGGAACAGACGCCTGCCGCCGTTACTCTGACTCTGGGCGCCATGGCCGGAGCCCTGAGCGAGGTGGATCAGGACCCCAAAGGCCGGCTGCGCCATCTGCTGTTAAGCCTGTTGTGCTTTTTTTGCGCCATCACCCTGGTAACCCTGCTTATCGACGCTCCACTGGTGTTCGGCCCGCTACTGGTGTTCAGCACCCTGGTGCTGATCCTGCTGGGGGCCTGGGGGCCTGGCGCCGGTACCCTCGGCTTCGGCACCCTGCTGGTGTCGCTCTATGCCATGCAGGGCCATGCCGACAGCCCCTCGTTCTGGTATCAGCCGCTGCTGTTGACGATGGGGGCGGCCTGGTACGGCCTGCTGTCGTGGTTGGTGCTGTTGGTCTGGCCCTACAAGCAGGTGCATGAACAACTGGCCCAGTGCTACTTTGCCCTGTCCCGCTATCTGCTGGAAAAGTCCCGCTTCTTCGACAGTCCCGAAGAACAACACCAACATCTGCGCCATCAGCTGGCCCAGATCAATATCCAGCTGGTCAGCGCCCTCGAAACCACCAAGCTGATGCTGAATCGCCGTATACAGGGCCGGGACAAGCAGGGTCAGGAACTGGGCCGTCTGCTGGCACTTTACCTGCTGGTGCAGGAGATGCACGAACGCGCCACTTCCAGTCATTATTCCTATCAGCAACTCAACCGGGATCTGAAACAGGTTGATGTGCTGGCCGGTTATCAGACTCTGCTGGTGGAGCTGGGCGAAGCCTGCTACCGGCTTGGCTATGCCATTCTCACGCACAATGGCTATCAACACAGCAAACGTATCACCTGGGAACTGACCGCCCTGCAAGACCAGTTGGATTACAGCCACCTCAAACAGCATTACCCCCGCTCCCTGCTCAGCCCGATGAAATTTCTCGGCCGCAATATGGTGCACCTGAATCAGGCCTTGTTGCGGGCCGAAGCGCTGACCCGGCGCCAACCCCTGACCGAGGAGATATCCGTCGAGCTGGCCCGTCCGGATCCGATGCCGTTCTGGCCCAAGCTGAAGGCCCTGCTGCATCCCAATTCGCTGTTGTTTCGCCACGGAGTGCGCCTGAGCCTGTGCTTTGCCCTCGGTTACAGCCTGATTGCCGGCTTCGAGCTTGAGCGTGGCTACTGGATACTAATGACCATTCTTTTTGTCTGTCAGCCAAGCTTCAGTGCCACCCGCAAACGTTTGGTGCAACGAACCCTGGGCACGATTGGAGGCATTGTGGCGGCCATTCCTCTGCTCTATGTCTTTCCCTCGGTCGGTGCCCAGCTGGTGA
This sequence comes from Gammaproteobacteria bacterium, assembly GCA_018222825.1. Lineage (GTDB taxonomy): Bacteria > Pseudomonadota > Gammaproteobacteria > Enterobacterales > Aeromonadaceae > Oceanimonas. Next base: position 10,599 of record JAAEZO010000005.1, on the reverse strand, counting down.
TACTGTTGCTGGCCATCTTTATCTTCTTTACCCAGGTCAAGGTCTATTACAGCTGGGCGGTGGGCTTTGTTACTCTGTTCGTACTGCTGGCGTTCAACCTGCAGGGCGGCATAACTGAGCCGGTGTTCCTGCCCCGGCTATTGGACACCCTGACCGGTTGCGCCCTGGCCTTTGTGGCAGTCTGGTTTATCTGGCCCGACTGGCAACGGCGCCACCTGCCCCGGCTGATGGCCGATGCAATGGAAGCCAACGCTCATTATCTGGAAGCCATTGCCCGACAGTTCAAACACGGGCGGGATGACGAACTCGGCTATCGGCTGCCGCGCAAGCAGGCTCACCTGGCGGATAATCAGCTGGCACTGGCCTGGCAAAATATTCGGGTGGAGCCGGTGCCCAGATACTGGCTGAACCTATGTTTCGATATCGCCTATCGCAACCATGCGCTGTTGTCTTACCTGTCCACTCTCGGCGCCCATCGCAGGCACAGCCCACTGTTGCAGGACGAACAAGTCCAGCAGCTGGTATCCCGCCTACTGGCCTCGGCCCGCGCATTACGTAGCGAAGAGAGTTTGCCGGTCTATCCCCCCCTGCCGATCGACACGGCAGCAGCCGATGCCGGCACCGATGCTGAATGGCAGATCCTCAGTGAGCAGTTATTGGGTCATATCACTCTGCTGGTGAACGATCTGTATCAGCTAGCCCGGGGCTTTCAACAGCAAACACCAGCGAAGGATGCACCCAGTCCGAGACTTGGGTAAAATCACCGGCCCTAGAGGATAAAGAAGATGAATGATTATGTTCGAGTTTGAAGGTCGCACTATCGATACCGATGCCCAGGGCTATCTTAAACAGCATCAGGACTGGCAGCCGGAGATGGTGGCTATTCTGGCCGAGCAGGAAGGCATCACGCTGACTCCCGAGCATCGGGAAGTGATCCAGTTTGTGCGCGATTTTTATCTCAAGTACAACACCTCTCCGGCCATGCGTGCCCTGGTCAAGGCCATGGCCAAAGAGCTGGGCGAAGAAAAGGGCAACAGCCGTTATCTGTACCGATTGTTTCCCAAGGGGCCGGCCAAACAGGCCACCAAGCTGGCCGGACTGCCCAAACCGGTGAAGTGTATCTAGATGTAATGCCGCCAGCAGACACAAAAAAGCCCGAATTGATTCGGGCTTTTTACTGAGCGCTTGACGCTTACGGCCTGGCGCTGTTTGTTCGCTTACTCTTGCTCGGACTTGGGATACTTGGCGGCCGTTTCCTTGATCAGCGGCTGCAGTTCACCCTGCTGGAACATTTCCATGATGATGTCGCAACCGCCGACCAGCTCACCGTCAACCCACAGCTGGGGGAAGGTCGGCCAGTTGGCGTACTTCGGCAGTTCGGCACGAATTTCCGGGTTCTGCAGAATATCCACGTAGGCGAAGGGTTCGCCACAATTCATCAATGCCTGAGAGGCCTGGGCAGAAAAACCACAGCTGGGAAATTTGGGCGACCCTTTCATGTAAAGCAGAATCGGATTTTCACTGATTTGGGTTTTGATTTTTTCAATTGTGTCCATGGGGCACCTCAGCAGACGACGGTTATGTTAAAAAACATGATTTATTAAGGCTCCATTCTACTTTATCCCTCTCTCGTCACAAGAGTGGGACGCCATAAATTGGTATTGGCAATACATTAACCTGAGCAGAGTCGCGATCGATGTCATTTCGGCTGAACATCGCCGTTGTCGACGCCCTTACCGCCCCTGTGTACCCCTACAAAAGCTATTGTTGTTTAGCCGTCCGGCAAACTGCTACAATCCTTTCAGCAATTTAGCGGTTTGCGGCTATGAAATGTCGGCCGCCCCGCCATGGAAAGAAAGCAAGTCAGCAATGTCTAGATCAGCCTCAGGCTGGCACCATCAAAATGGAGAATATAATAATGGCATTTGAACTTCCCGCTCTGCCCTACGCCAAAAATGCTCTGGAACCGCATATCTCTCAGGAAACCCTGGAATATCACCACGGTAAGCACCACAACTCCTACGTGGTCAACCTGAACAACCTGGTTCCCGGTACCGAGTTCGAAGGCAAGTCTCTGGAAGAGATCATCACCTCTTCTACCGGTGGCATCTTCAACAACGCCGCCCAGATCTGGAACCACACCTTCTACTGGAACTGTCTGGCTCCCAACGGTGGCGGCGAACCTACTGGCGCTCTGGCTGATGCCATCAATGCCGCGTTCGGTTCTTTCGATACCTTCAAGGAAGAGTTCACCAAATCCTGTGTGACCAACTTCGGCTCCGGCTGGACCTGGCTGGTGAAGAAGGCCGACGGCTCTGTAGCCATCGCCAACACCTCCAACGCCGGTTGCCCGCTGACCGACGCCGCCACTCCGCTGCTGACCTGCGATGTATGGGAACACGCCTACTACATCGACTACCGCAACGTGCGTCCCGACTATGTGAAGGCCTTCTGGTCTCTGGTTAACTGGGAATTCGTGGCAGAAAACTTCGCCAAGTAAGTCCTGGTTAGCTAAAAACACCCCGGCTTGCCGGGGTGTTTTTGTTACTGAATCTTTTTTATACAGCCTGTTTGGGTGTAAAATACGCCCTCTTTTATTTCTATCTCTATAAAGTGAGTTAAGCCCAGTGAGTATGACTGTTCCCCGTATCGGCTTTGTGTCTCTCGGTTGCCCGAAAAATCTGGTCGATTCCGAGCGTATTCTGACCCAGCTGCGTATCGAAGGTTATGATGTGGTGCCTTCCTACGATGATGCCGATCTGGTGATCGTCAATACCTGTGGCTTTATCGACAGCGCCGTGCAGGAATCCCTGGAAGCGGTAGGCGAAGCCCTGAGCGAAAACGGCAAGGTCATCGTCACCGGCTGTCTGGGTGCCAAGGAAGATCAAATCCGCGAAGTGCACCCCAAGGTACTGGAAATTACCGGTCCTCATTCCTACGAGCAGGTGCTGGAGCACGTGCATCGTTATGTGCCGCGTCCGGAATACAACCCCTTCGTCAACCTGGTACCCGAGCAAGGCGTCAAACTGACGCCCAAGCATTTCGCCTACCTGAAGATATCCGAAGGCTGTAACCACAAGTGCACCTTCTGCATCATCCCCTCCATGCGCGGCGATCTGGACAGCCGCCCGATCGGTGATGTGCTGAGCGAAGCACGCCGGCTGGTGAATGCCGGCGTCAAGGAGCTGCTGGTCATTTCTCAGGACACCTCCGCCTACGGCGTGGACGTGAAGCACAAGACCGGTTTCGCCGACGGCATGCCGGTCAAGACCCACATTCAGGCCCTGTGCGAAGAACTGGGCAAAATGGGCGTCTGGGTACGACTGCATTATGTGTACCCTTACCCGAGCGTGGACGACCTGATCCCGCTGATGCGTGACGGCAAGATACTGCCTTATCTGGATATTCCGCTGCAGCATGCCAGCCCGCGTATCCTCAAGCTGATGAAGCGCCCCGGTGCCGTGGATCGCACCCTGGAACGGATCCGCAGCTGGCGTGAAATCTGCCCGGAAATCACCATTCGCTCCACCTTCATCGTCGGCTTTCCCGGTGAAACAGAAGAAGACTTTCAGATGCTGCTCGACTTTATCGAGCAGGCCGAGCTGGATCGCGTCGGTTGCTTTACCTATAGCCCGGTGGAAGGTGCCCGCGCCAACGAACTGGCCGATCCGGTGCCGGAAGAGATCAAGCAGGAGCGGTTTGAGCGCTTCATGTCACTGCAGCAGGCAATCTCCACCCGTAAGCTGGCCCAGAAGGTCGGCAAGGTAATGCAGGTGTTGATCGACGAAGTGGATGAAGAAGGCGCCATCGGTCGTTCCAGCGCCGATGCACCGGAAATCGACGGTGTGGTCTACCTGAACGGTGAAACCGGACTCACTCCCGGCCAGATGGTACAGGTGACCATCACCCATTCAGACGAGTACGATCTCTGGGGTGAACTAGCCTGATCGCCATTCCTTGATACCAAAGCCCCGCTGAGCGGGGCTTTTTTATATCCGCCTTTTTTGCACCCGGAAACTGGTAGTTAATTCACCTAAACTGTTACTAAACAACATTTCTGTTACTGCTGCTTTCAACCGGCAAAGGATTTTCTCGGCTTCGGTCATACTTTGGTCGAGTGAGGCTCTTCAGGCAATCGATTGTCCTGTATAGTGGTTATTGTTTATTACGCCGTCCAGGGGCAGTCCTGGCCCGTCTCATCGAGCCCGGTAATCCAGATGAATACACTAGAAAAAATTACAAAAAGCATCGAGAGTTTCAGCAAATCTGAAAGAAAAGTGGCAGAAGTGATCCTCGCCTCGCCGCAAACCGCCATCCATTCCAGCATTGCCACCCTGGCCAAGCTGGCGGATGTGAGCGAACCGACCGTCAATCGTTTCTGTCGCCGACTCGACACCAAGGGCTTCCCGGACTTCAAACTGCATCTGGCCCAGAGCCTGGCCAACGGCACTCCCTATGTAAATCGTCATGTAGAAGAAGACGACAGCCCCGAGTCCTATACCGCCAAGATTTTCGAATCCAGCATGGCCTGCCTGGACTCAGCCCGTAATACCCTGGACCCACAGGCAGTCAATCGCTGCGTCGACTTGCTGACCCAGGCCAAGAAGCTGTCGTTCTTCGGCCTCGGCGCTTCATCGGCCGTGGCGCACGATGCCATGAACAAGTTTTTTCGCTTCAACGTGCCGGTACTGTGTTTCGACGACGTGGTAATGATGCGCATGAGCTGTATCAACAGCGCGGAAGGCGATGTAGTGGTATTAATTTCTCATACCGGCCGCACCAAGGCGCTGGTGGAAATCGCCCAGCTGGCCCGTCAGAATGATGCCATCGTCATCGGCCTGACCGCCAAAGACTCGCCCCTGGCACGCGAATGCACCATGGTATTGTCGATGGAGGTGCCGGAAGACACCGACATTTACCTGCCGATGGCCTCACGTTTGGCTCAAATGGTACTCATCGACGTACTGGCGACCGGTTTTATTTTGCGTCGTGGCAGCAAATTTCGCGAGAATTTGAGAAAGGTTAAAGAAGGGATCAAAAATTCACGCTTTGATAACCCCCATCTTTGATTTCGATCAAATGGCCGTAAAACACCGGCCATTTTTGTGACCTCGTCTACACTTTTTCATTTTCTTCAGTTACTATCGATAACAATTCAATAAACCAAGAGTGCAGCATCAGACCGTGAGCAAGCCATTCACCCATAGAGAGTCTGTCATCACGACGTTTTCTCCGGCTGTCACCCTCTCTGCTGCAGATATCCTTTGTTCTTGTGTTGCTTGCGACCTGCCCGTTTTAAAACACAGCGCAACATCCCCCTTTTTATGTGATCTACCTCTCAATTGGAGTCTCTTATGTTAAGACGTACCAAGATAGTTACTACCCTGGGTCCGGCTACCGATCGCGACAATAATCTCGAAGGCATTATCAAGGCCGGTGCCAACGTGGTACGTATGAACTTTTCCCACGGCACCGCAGAAGATCATTTGGCGCGCGCCAACCAGGTGCGGGAAATCGCCAAAAAGCTGGGCAAGCATGTGGCTATTCTGGGCGACCTTCAGGGCCCGAAGATTCGTGTATCTACCTTTAAAGACGGCAAGATTCATCTCAACATCGGCGACAAGTTCCTGCTCGACGCCGATCTGCCCAAGGGTGCCGGCGATCAGCAGCAGGTAGGTATCGACTATAAAGATCTGCCGAGAGACGTAAAAACCGGCGACATTCTGCTGCTCGACGATGGTCGGGTACAGCTGCGGGTTGAAGGCGTAGACGGCAACAAGGTACTGACCGAAGTCACCGTGGCCGGCCCGCTGTCCAACAACAAGGGCATCAACAAGAAAGGCGGCGGTCTTTCCGCTCCGGCCCTGACCGAAAAAGATAAAGAAGACATCATCACCGCCGCCAAAATCGGCGTCGACTACCTGGCCGTGTCTTTCCCCCGTACCGGTGCCGACATGCAGGTTGCCCGCGAACTGGCCCGCGCCGCCGGCAGCAACGCCAAAATGGTTGCCAAGGTAGAACGTGCCGAAGCCGTCGCTACCGACGCCGCCATGGAAGACGTTATCCTGGCCTCCGACGTGGTCATGGTTGCCCGTGGTGACCTGGGTGTTGAAATCGGTGACCCCGAGCTGGTGGGCGTACAGAAGAAGCTGATCCGTACCTCTCGCCGCCTGAACCGGGTCGTGATCACCGCCACCCAGATGATGGAATCGATGATCTCTGCACCGCTGCCGACCCGCGCCGAAGTCATGGACGTGGCCAACGCCGTGCTGGATGGTACCGATGCGGTGATGCTGTCTGCCGAAACGGCCGCCGGTGACTTCCCGATTGAAACCGTAAAAGCCATGGCCGAAGTCTGTCTGGGCGCCGAAAAGCACCCCAGCGTCAACGTGTCCAACCACCGCATGAACTTCACCTTCACCTCGGTGGAAGAAACCGTTGCCATGTCTACCATGTATGCGGCCAACCACCTGCAGGGCGTCAAGGCCATCGTGGCACTGACCCACTCCGGCACCACGCCGCTGCTGCTGTCCCGCATCAGCTCCGGTCTGCCGATCTTCTCCCTGTCCGGCGAAGAAAAAACCCTGGCCTGGAGCAACATGTACCGCGGTGTCACCCCGGTTCACTTCAAGCACGATGCCAACCAGAGCAGCACCGAAATCAGCCGTGCAGCCCTGGCAACGCTGAAGGCCGCCGGTTATGTAAACAGCGGTGACCTGGTTCTGCTCACCCATGGTGACACCATGGAAGTGGTTGGCAGCACCAACACCTGCAAGATCCTGACCGTCGAATAAGCCTTCTGGTTTATTGATGAAAAAGCCGCCCTTTCGGGCGGCTTTTTGTTTTTGGGCTATCGCCGTTTCCAGCCCGGTTCTGCGGTTAGCCAGCACCAGTCTGCTAACAGCTGAGCAGCCTTCGGCATGATGGTTAACACCTCAGGCGACCGCGGATTTTTTACGGCTGCTTGCCTGCCGGCTTAACACCCCGGGTTCGAAGCTGTCGACCGCAATGGCGTTGCGACGCAGCTCATCGGCATGTCTCAGCTTCTGCACCTCGGTATCATCGATAATTCCCTGCGCCTTGGCCTGCATCAACAAGTCGTCAAACGCCAGCTTGCGCGGCAGAGTGCCGGCTTTTTGTGCCTCATGCAGTTTTTTCTCGACTCCCTGTACCGATACCATGGCCAGAAAGGCGGCTTCCACCTCGCCCAGGCCCGGTTTGCCTTCTCCCGGCACATAGCACAGCGCCGTTAACCGTTCGCGTATGCCGCCCGGCACCATCAGCACCTTGCCAATGGCCTGGGCATGTTTGTCCAGCGGCTTTTTGTAGCGGTTACCCAATGGGAAGATTAGCGCCTTCAGGGTCACTGCCACCGCCCGGTTGGGGAAGTTCTGGAAGAAACCGTCCAGCGCCTCGCCAATCAGATTCAGGTTGCGCGTCAGCGCATAATGCACAAACGGCAGCTCATCGGCGGGTCGGCCATTATCCTCGAAATACTTGAGGGTGGCGCTGCCCAGGTAAAGATGACTCAGCACATCGCCCAGCCGCGCCGAAATCATCTCCTTACGCTTGAGGTCGCCGCCCAGCAGCAGCATCGACATATCGGCACAAAGTGCCAGCGCCTTGCTCATCCGCGCCAGCTGTTTGTAATAGCTAGCGGTTTCACCGGAAACGGGCGCACCGTTGAAACGGGCCCCGGTCAGCCCTTGCCAGAGCGCGCCGAACACGTTGCCGGTGGCAAAACCGATATGCTTGAACAGCAGGCGATCAAAGGCCTCCAGCCCCGCCTGTTGATCCGGGTTGGCCGCCGCTTCCAGTTCCTGCAACACATAGGGGTGACAACGGGTGGCGCCCTGGCCGAAGATCATCAGATTACGGGTCAGAATGTTCGCTCCCTCTACCGTGATCGCCACCGGTATCCCCATGTAGTTGTGCGCCAGATAATTCTTGGGCCCCATCTGAATGGCCTTGCCCGCATGCACGTCCATGGCGTCATCCATCACGGTGCGCGCCATTTCAGTCATATGGTATTTGGAGATGGCGGTGACGATGGCCGGACTTTCATTCAAATCCAGCGCCCGGGTGGTCAAGCGCCGGGTGGCTTCCAGCTGATAGGTCAGGCCACCAATACGTGCCAGCGCTTCCTGCACCCCTTCAAACTTGCCGATGGACAAACCGAACTGCTTGCGCACATAGGCGTAGGCGCTGGTGCTGCGTACCGACAGATGGCCGCTGGCGGTACCCAGTGCCGGTAGGGAAATGCCCCGCCCCGCCGACAGGCATTCCACCAGCATGCGCCAGCCCCGCCCCGCATATTCCGGTCCGCCGATGATCCAGTCGAGGGGAATAAACACATCCTTGCCGCGGGTGGTGCCGTTCAGAAACGCCAGCCCCATGGGGAAATGACGGTCACCGGTTTCCACCCCGGGATGACTGGTCGGTATTAATGCACAGGTAATGCCCGGTGCCGGATCATCGCCCAGCAGCCCGTCGGGATCGAACAGCTTGAATGCCAGCCCCAGCACGGAAGCGCGCGGCGCCAGGGTGATATAGCGCTTGTCCCAGTTCAGGCGAATGCCCAGCACCTGCTCGCCCCGGTATTCTCCCCGGCACACCACGCCACTGTCGGGAATGGCACCCGCATCGGAGCCGGCCTCCGGTCCGGTTAATGCAAAACAGGGCACTTCTTTCCCCCCGGCCAGGTCGGGCAACCAGCGGTTTTTCTGTTGTTCGGTGCCGTAGTGCATCAGCAGCTCGCCGGGGCCCAAAGAGTTCGGCACCATCACGGTGACCGCAGCGCTGACGCTGCGCGAAGCGATACGCGCCACTATGGTGGAGTTGGCGAAGGCGGAAAAGTCCCGACCACCGTAGGATTTGGGGATGATCAGCGAGAAGAAGCCTTCATGCTTGATGTAATCCCATACCGGCTCGGGCAATTCGCGCTCGTCGTTGACGATCTGATGATCATCCAGCATGGCCAGCAGGGTTTCTACCTGGTTATCGAGAAAGTGCTGTTCTTCATCGGTCAACGTCGAGGGGCCATACGCCATCAGCCGTGACCAGTCTGGCTTGCCGCTGAACAGCTCGCCGTCCCACCAGACCGAGCCGGCTTCCATCGCTTCCCGTTCGGTCACCGACAGCGGCGGCAGAATTTTCTTGAAGGTGGTAAAGGCCGGTTCACTGATCCACTTCTTGCGTAAACTCATGTTCCCTCTCCTCATTAACCGATATGGTCACTCAACAGGGTTTGGCGCCCACGCCACTGGCCAGATAAGGAATCACCTTGCGCACCAGCCCTTCCACATCGATGTCTTCATTAAAGTCGGCTTTGGCAATATCGCGCAGCGCTTCGCTGGACGCCATGGTGAACACTACCGTGCCCAGGGTAAAGTGCAGTCGCCAGAACAGATCGGCCGACGACAGTTCCGGTGCCGCCTTGTGAATGGCCTGGGTAAAGTGCTCCAGCACCTCGCCATAATGATTGACGATAAACCAGCGTAAAAAACCCTGGTTGTCGATGTAACCCCGGCCTAGCAGTTGCAGAAAGATTTCGGATCCACGACGTTTGATCATCGTCAGCTCCATCAGCGGCGCCACAAAACAATCGAATACCTGATGCAGGGTAGTGTCAGGGGTGATCAGCAGTTGCTGCAACGCCGCATCGGCCCTGGGCATGAAGATGGCCAGATAGCGATCCATCACCGCCTTGATCAGGTCTTTCTTGGAGCCGAAATGATAATTGACCGATGCCAGATTTACCTCGGCGGCACCGGTAATTTGCCTGAGCGAAGTACCGCTGAAGCCCTGCTCGGCAAACAGCAGCTCGGCGGCATCGAGTATTCTCTTCTTGGTATCTTTTTTACCCACTGGCCACCTCAAATTAAACAACCGTTTAAAATCTACGTTTCATGAGCCGTCACTGTCAAGCGAAAACAACCGGTATAAAATTTATCCATAAAAATACATTTCTTCGGGAACCTAACTGCCGTTAGCCGCTCCAATGTAATGCCACTGCAATTAAGCACTAAGTCTTCGCCCAGCCCTGCTGGGCATTTTTTTGTCTGTCATTCGTGGCTACTCGACTTTAACGCCCTGATTTTTCATATAATGTCGCGCTATGCCCATAGACGACGACGGAGCAACAACATGAACCTGCAACAGGCCCCGGCTGAAGTACAACTGGCGGTAGATTTGATTGAATTACTGGAAGTGAATCAGGTAGCACCCGACGTGGCACTGGCGGCACTGGCCATGGTGACCAGGGATTTTGAACGTAAACTGGCACAAAAAAAGCCGCAAGCCGATAGCTAAGCGGCTGGAAGCATGGCGCTTCCAGCTTACTTACGGCTTACGGCTTACGGCTTACGGCTGATAAAGCTTACAGCTCTTCTTCCAGATAGGTATAACCTTCCAGACCGGCTGACAACTCTTTCAGCATCATTGCTCGGGTGGCCTCATCCAGATCCGGCTGGTTGACCAATACCTCGTAACGGGCATTGATTACCGACGGGTCTATGTCCACATAACGCAGCATGTCGGCAACGGTGCTGCCGGCTTTCACGTTGTTGACCACCACCTTGCCCTGCTCGTCTACCGACA
>JAAEZO010000139.1 GCA_018222825.1 Gammaproteobacteria bacterium | reverse complement strand
TGGTGAACACCGGCTGGAACGGCACCGGCAAGCGGATTTCCATCAAGGCGACCCGTGCCATCATCAATGCCATCCTCGACGGATCCATCGAAAACGCCGAGTTTGTAGAACTGCCCTACTTCAATGTGGCCATTCCTACCAGCCTGCAGGGCGTGGAAGACGGCTCCATCCTGGATCCGCGTAACACCTACGCCGACCCGGCCGAGTGGGACGTCAAGGCACAGGATCTGGCCAAGCGCTTCGTCGACAACTTCGACAAGTTCACCGACACCGCCGAGGGCAAGGCCCTGGTCGCGGCCGGTCCGCAGCTGTAATCACAGCTAGCAGCCAGCAATAGCAAAGACCCCGGTCATGGCCGGGGTCTTTTTTTATCTGCTCTTTGGCCAATGCACTCGCCAGCATCAATGCGGTAACCGCTTGTCATTCCACGTCTGCAGCCAGCTTTCAATCTGCTCGCCCGGCAGGGGCAGAGAGACCCCATAGCCCTGCACATACAGGCAGCCCAGCTGTTGCAAGCGCTCGCCCTGGGCCGAGATTTCCATGCCGTCCGCAATCACCCCCATTCTCAGCACCGCCGCCAGCTGGATCACGCTTTCCACCATACCGACATCCTGTTCCTTCGACAGCAGCTCACCGACGAAGCTGCGATCGATTTTCAGGGTATCAACCGGTAACCGATTGAGGTGAGCAAGCGAAGAATAACCGGTGCCGAAGTTATCAAACAACACGCCCAACCCCAGCAAGCGACAGCGTTTCAATACCGGAATCAAACCGTCGATGTCGGCCAGTACCGCCGCCTCCTGAAACTCCAGATCCAGCAACGAAGGGGACACCTGAGGAAAACGGGCCAACAGGCGATCCAGTGCATCGATAAAATCCGGATGCATCAACTGACCGGTACTCACGTTGAAACTGACCCTGAACTCCAGCCCCTGCGCCACCCAGACCTTCATTTGATCCAGCACCCGCTCAATCACCCATAGTCCCACCTCGAATTCCAGCTCGCTGCCGATAATCAATGGCAGAAAGTCGGCGGGGGCCACTATGCCACGCCGCGAGTGTTGCCAGCGCAGTAACGCCTCTACACCAATCACCCGCTTGCTGAGCAAATCGATTCGTGGTTGGTAATAAAGCAGAAACTCGTTCCGCTTGAAGGCCGCCGACAAAAGTGCAAACTGCTGCTTCCTATCATGCTCCTGCCGATGCAATTCGGCATCGAAGAACACATAAGTATTCTTGCCCTGTTTTTTGGCCTGATACATGGCCTGATCCGCATAGCGCAGCAGAAGCTCGGCATCATCCGCATCCTGAGGAGACAACGCCACGCCGATGCTTGCCGACACTCGAACCTGCTGACCATCCAGCTCCATCGGTTCATGGATCACCGCCAGTACCCGGTCGAGAATCTCGTCGCATTCCAGATCGTGGTGCAGTCCGGTAAACAGCAGGGCAAACTCGTCCCCTCCCAATCGGGCCAGGGCATCACAGCTACGGGTGATCTGGCCCAGCCGCCGGCTGATCTCGATGAGCAGCCGATCACCGGCCGCGTGCCCCAGATTGTCATTAACCTGCTTGAAGCCATCCAGATCCAGGTAACACACCGCCACCCGGTCCTCGTTGCGTTTGGCGCCGGCAATCGCTCGTTCCAGCAATTCACCGAATAACAGCCGGTTGGGAATATTGGTCAGTGCATCGTGACAGGCCCGGTGCTTGAGCTCGGCTTCGTGCTGCTTCAGATGGGTAATATCGGAAAAAATGACCACATGATGCAACACCCGATTTTCATCGTCGCAGACCACCGACACCGCCAGCAGCAGCGGATAGGACTCACCATTCTTGCGCCTGCTCCACAGCTCACCCTGCCAGTGTTCGCGGGCGTCGAGGTGTCGACACAGCTCGGCATAAAAATCGTGGTCATGATCCTGGGTGCGCAATAACTCCGGCGAGCCGCCAATCACGTCTTCGGGCGAATATCCGGTAATGCGGGTAAAGGCCGGATTGACATGGGTAATGCGATTGTCGGCATCGGTCACCATGATGCCCTCATAGCTTGACTCGAATACACTGGTTGCCAGCCGCTGCTGGGCTTCGATGGCCTTCTGTGCACTGATATCCTGACCCACGCAAAGCATGTCGCCGTTGGGCAGTATGATATTGGCCCACAGCATGGTCAGTGCTTCCCCTTTCCGGTTCAGGGGCCGCCATTCCCGAAAGACCGAACTGTTGAGAGAGGTAAAGGTGCCAACCACCTGGCGTCGTTGTTCGGGATCGGGATAAAAAAGAGTCAGCGGCGCCGAATGTTGTTTCAGCTCCTCAAAACTCCAGCCAAATATCCGTTCGCACTCATGGTTCCACAGAATGCAGCGCCCTTGTGAATCGAACCCGTTAATGGGAATGGGAACATGGTCAAACATGCTTTTGAGCCGCCTCAGAAAGCGCCGGGAAGCGCCTTCCCTCTTTCTCTGGCGCGCACTCTGTTCCTGCTCACGCCATAACAGAGCGCCGTGGGTTGCCAGCATATCGAGGGTCTGACGTTGAGTTGGCGCAAGCCGCGGGGCCATCGTCCGGTATTCGAGCAACAATAAACCGCCGACTGATCCGCGCGACACGGGCACTGCCATATAACGACCGATGCCGGTGTCACCGGCCGGTGACACCGCGCAATAAAACTGTGCTTTCTGCCTGATGGCCAGGTAATCGGACGCGTCCCACTGCAATAATGGTGGCCATCGCCGTTCCATAACGACCGAGGGCGAGCAACCATCGGCGTTGAAAAACACCAACCAGGCGCGATCGGCGTCTGCACAAGTGGCCGCCTGAGCACACAGCAGCGACCAATCGTCGCTCCTTTCGGCTCCGGCTCCCTCGGTCACTACATCATCCTGATTGTCGTAATTTCGCATATCCATGCTCATTCTGATTACCGCTTTATCGAGCCAACAGACCATCAAGCCCATTCAATTCACCATTCCCGGTGAATATTCGTCTATCGGCGATTCCGAGACCACTAAGCATAGAACATCACCGTTAATCCCGTGGTTTATGTAGGGGGATGCCAGAGCTCCTTCGCCACCTCGAAAAAGCCCCTGGCCAAGGGACTGGCCTGGTCGTCGTTGCGCATCACCAGCGCCCCGATGCGGGTCATGGCAGGCAATACCAGCGGCCGCAATTCCACCCCCGGCAATTCAGAGAACAGCACGCTACCGGCCGGAATCAACGCACACCCCAGGCCGGCATGCACCGCCCGCATCAGCCGGTAAACCGAGTCGGACTCCAGCATCGGCTGCAGCCTGGCGCCTTGCCGGGTAAATACCGTCTCCAGATAACTGCGAAAATACATGCCTGTCTTGGGCAGGCACAGCGGCAGGGCCGCCAATTCCTGCGCCGTGGGCGTCGCCGACAACCGCTCTCGCCACTCGGGTCCGCACGCCAGCACAACCCCCTGTTCCGGCAACGCCAGGCTGTTCAGTTGCGCCAGTGCCTCGGGGTCAAAAAAGCCGCCGCCGATATCCAGCCGATTCTTTTCCAGCCCCTGCACTATGGCATCGGCGGTCATGTCGTCAATTTCGAACCCCAGGCCGGGGTAACGCTGCCGCAACCGCGCCAGCACCGGGTTTAGATCCATGCAGCTCAGTGGCACCAGTCCCAGTCGTACCGTACCGGTGAGGCCGCCCTTCATTGCCTCCACCTCCAGTTTGAGATTGTCATAGTGGCTCAGCAGGGTACGGGCCCGATCCAGTACCCGCTCGCCTTCCGGGGTAAAACCCTCGAACTGTTTTCCCCGGCGCACCAGTGGCACCCCCAGTTCGCTTTCCAGCTGCTTGATGCGCATCGACAGCGTCGGCTGGGTAATGCAGCAGGCCCGGGCCGCGCGGCCGAAGTGCCGTTCCCGCTCCAGGGCGCAAAGGTAATAAAGCTGCTTGATGTCCATGGCTCGCCTGTCCGTTTGATTATTAAAAAATATGAATGAAGCAATGATTGATAGATTAGCTCTCTCACGATATCGAATCTTTCGATTAGATCACGCCCCGGCCGCTCACTACACTGGCATTAACTGCCTTTAACGAGTCCTGCGACCATGTCCTTTTTCCAGCCCGATACCCTGCCCGGCTATCAGTATGTGGCCACCACCGGCGGGGATGCCTATGCCCTGGCCAGCGAGGTGCCGCTGGCCATTTTGCTCAACGGCATCAGCCACGCGGTGATGATGGTCACCCCCTGCCAACTGGATGAATTCATCACCGGCTTTCTGGTCAGCGAAGGCATCATCAACCACTCACGAGAAATCCACGACCTGCAGTTTCACCGACAAGATCAGGCGCTTGAAGCCCGCGTTACCCTGGGCAACGGCGCTCATTATCGCTGGAAGAAACACCGCCGCAGCCTGGCCGGCCGCACCGGCTGCGGCCTGTGCGGTATCGAATCGCTGGCTCAGGCGCTGCCCAAACTGCCCCGTCTGCCCGCCGCCCAGCTGCCGCCGGTAGCCGCCCTTCTACGGCTCGGCCGGCAGTTGCCGGACTGGCAGCCACTGGGTCGGGAATGCGGCGCCCTGCATGGGGCCTTTTTTGCCAGTCTCGACGGCCGGATTCTGCATGGCTGCGAAGACGTGGGCCGACACAACGCCCTCGACAAACTCATTGGCACCCTGCGGCAGCAGAAACCGCCGACCACGCCCGGACTGGTGCTGATGACCAGCCGCTGCAGCATAGAACTGGTACAAAAAATGGCCCGGGCCGGCCTGTCTACCTTGGTCACCCTGAGTTCGCCCACCACGCTTGCGGTACGCCAGGCCCGGCAGGTCGGCCTCAACCTGCTGCACCTGTCGCGCCAACAGGGCCCCCGAGTCTATTCCACCTCAGAAACCGAGCCTCATCATGACTAAAAAAATCAAACCCTACCGGGGCCCGGCCGGCGGCTGGGGTGCCCTGTCCTCCACCACCCGTTTCGTGTTCGGCAGCAAGCAACCGGCAGCCAACATCCGCAATCTGCTCAGAGCCAATCAGGTCAAGGGCTTCGACTGCCCCGGCTGTGCCTGGGGCGACGAGCAGGGCAAGCACTTCTCCTTTTGCGAAAACGGCGCCAAGGCCATCAGCTGGGAAGCCACTACCAAACGGGTGACCCCCGCCTTTTTTCGTCGGCACAGCGTCGGTGAACTGCAGCGTCAGAGCGACTATTTCCTGGAATATCAGGGCCGCATCGAACAACCCATGTACCTGAACCGGAAGCGTGGTCACTATGAACCCATCTCCTGGGATGACGCCTTCGCCTTGATTGCCCGCCACCTGAACGCGCTGCAACATCCGGATCAGCTGGAGTTGTATACCTCGGGCCGGGCCAGCAACGAGGCGGCCTACCTCTATCAATTGTTCGGCCGCTCCTTTGGTACCAATAATTTTCCTGACTGCTCCAACCTGTGCCACGAGGCCAGCGGCATGGCCCTGAGCCAGGCTATCGGGGTGGGCAAGGGCACAGTGACTTTGGCCGACTTTGAACGGGCCGACGCCATCCTGGTGTTTGGCCAGAACCCGGGCACCAACCATCCGCGCATGCTGCACAGCCTGCGCCACGCCGCCCGCAACGGCACCGCCATCGTGACCTTCAACAACCTCAAGGAGCGCGGACTGGAACGGTTTGCCGATCCGCAGAGCCCGCTGGAAATGCTGACCCCGAAAGACTCGCGTATTTCCAGCCACTATTTTCGCCCGCGACTGGGCGGCGACATGGCGGCGGTGCGCGGCATCGCCAAGCTGGTGCTGGAATGGGACGCCGAGGCGCTGAAACGGGGTAAGCCGGGGCTGCTCGACCGGGACTTTATTGCGCAACACACCCACGGGCTGGAAGACTACATGGCAGAAGTGGCCGCCACCTCCTGGCAACAGATAGAAACACAGTCGGGTCTGAGCCGGGCCGAACTACGCCGGGCGGCCGAAGTCTATGCCGGTGCCGAACGGGTGATCTGCACCTGGGCCATGGGCATTACCCAGCACAAGCATTCGGTGGCCACCATTCGGGAAATCACCAATCTGCAGCTGCTGCGCGGCCAACTGGGCCGGCCCGGCGCCGGGCTGTGTCCGGTGCGGGGCCACAGCAATGTACAGGGCAACCGCACCGTCGGCATCAACGAACAGCCCGATGCCGCCTTTCTCGATCGGCTGCAACAACACTTCAATCGGCCCATGCCCCGCCGGCCGGGCCATAATGCGGTGGCCGCCATTCAGGCCATGCTGGACGGTGAAGCCAGGGTGTTTATTGCGCTGGGCGGCAACCTCGCCGCCGCCGCCCCCGACACCCAGGTTACCGCCCGGGCGCTGGCCAACTGCACGCTGACAGTGCAAATCAGCACCAAGCTCAACCGCAGCCATGTGATGGCCGGTAAGGAGGCGCTGATTTTGCCCTGCCTGGGTCGAACCGAAGCTGATGTACAGGCCGGTAAGCCCCAATTCATCACGGTGGAAGACTCCTTCAGCATGGTGCATGCCTCTCAGGGTGTGGGTAAACCCAACAGTCCGCATCAGCGTTCGGAAACCGCCATTGTCGCCGGCATGGCTCAGGCGGTGCTGGGCGAGCAACCGGTCGACTGGCAGGCGTTGGCCGGCAATTACGATCTCATCCGCAATCACATCGCCGCCACCCTGCCCGGTTTCGACAACTTCAACGAACGACTGCAACAACCCGGTGGCTTTTATCTGGGTAACAGCGCCGCCCGCCACCAGTGGCAAACCGGCAACGGCAAGGCCAACTTTGGCGCCGCACCGCTGCCCGAGCAGCTGATTCCGGAGGCCGTAACCGCCAGGGCACAGGGCATGCTCTCCACCCTGCAGACCCTGCGTTCGCACGATCAGTACAACACCACCATCTACGGCATGGACGACCGCTACCGGGGCGTATACGGCCAGCGCATGGTGATCTTTATGCACCCGGACGAAATCAAGCGCCGCGGGCTGCAGGAAGGAGACTGGGTCGAGCTGATCGGCGTGTGGCTGGA
>JAAEZO010000138.1 GCA_018222825.1 Gammaproteobacteria bacterium | reverse complement strand
TGGGGTATCGCCAAGCGGTAAGGCAGCGGGTTTTGATCTCGCCATTCCCAGGTTCGAATCCTGGTACCCCAGCCATTTTAAATAGTAAGAAACCAGCCTCGAGCTGGTTTTTTGCTTTCCGGGATATGGATAAATCGGCGAGAGATGATCTCGGCCTCAGTACCCAGCTTCGGCTCCTGGTATCCCATCCATCTTAAATAGTAAGAAACCAGCCTCGTGCTGGTTTTTTGCTTTTTGGGATATGGAAAAATTGTGAGGGGTAAAGTGTAGGGAGTGAAGGGGGGAGACAGATAAACCGCCTCACCATTTACCCCTCACCCCTCACATGTCTTACAACCCCATGGCGTACTTCATTACCCGGGTTTTCAGCGGGCCGCTGTGTTCGGCGGCTTTCAGGCCCAAGTTGCGCAACAGCTTGAGCGGAAACAGATCGTTGCTGAAGGTGTGATAACACAGATCCATCGCCGACTGCATCAGCAGATTGTCGGGCCGACGTTGCCGCTGATAACGCTGCAAGCGCTCGGCGGCGGCGATGTCCAGACCCGCCTCTACGGCCTGATGAAGCAACTCGCTCAGTGCCGCCACGTCCTTGAAGCCCAGGTTAACCCCCTGCCCCGCCAGCGGGTTGATGGTGTGGGCCGCATCGCCCAGCAACACCACGGCCCCTTTCACATAGTCATTGGCGTGACGACGGCGCAGCGGGAAACTTCCCTTATCCAGCACGGTGATATTGCCCAGCCGGGGCGGAAAGTGAGCGGCAACCTGTCTGGCCAGCGATGCATTATCCAGTGCCGCCAGCTCCTTGATGCGCTCCTTTTGGTCATACCACACCAGAGAACCCTGCCGCAGGCCCATCGGCAGAAAGGCCCGGGGGCCGCTGGGGAAAAACTGCTGCCAGGTGGTGTCCGGCTCCAGCCCGTCACCTTCGATGCCAATCAGCATGCAGTGCTGGGCGTAATCCCAGGCCGTGACGCCAATACCGGCCAGCTTGCGGGTGCGAGACTCGGCACCGTCGCAGGCCAATACCAGACGCGCCTGCAGTTGCTGCCCTCCTTCCAGGAGCAGCTCGGCGCCACTCTCGTGCTGCGTAAGGCCGGCCAGCCCGTTCGGGCAGTCGAGCACCACGTTGTGCCACTGGGCCAGCGCCTGCCACAGGCCAAGCTGAATAATCCGGTTTTCGACCATGTAGCCCAGGTATTCACAGTCCAGCTCCTGCGCCGCAAAATGAGTACTGAACCCCTGCCATTCGCAGGCTTCCAGCCGCTGATAAGGCCAGGCGCGCATGGCGGTGATGGCTTCCCAGGCGCCGGCCTGCTGCAGCAGTCGCACCGAGGTGGCGCTGATGGCAGACACCCGCAAATCCGGCGCTTGCTCGAGAGAAAACGCCTTCGGCGTTCTGGCTTCAATAACGCGAATGCTTAAGCCGGTCGGCGCCAGCAGGGCCGCTGCCAATGCCCCGACCATGCCGCCACCGATGATGGCGATATCACAATGTTCCATATGTTAACCTCGTGCTAACCTCGCGATTTTTCAACCATTCTACCGCAAAAAGTACGGTGTTTCGGCGAGAATCTATCCATATTGCCACCGGGCAGCGGCTGGATATTATCTGGTCACTGCCGGCAGAAAAGAGTAGAATCCCCGGTCCTGAAACATGACCCTTGCCGTAATCCAAAGAGAGCCATGAGCAAAAAACTTCATATCAAAACCTGGGGCTGTCAGATGAATGAATACGATTCATCCAAGATGGCCGACCTGCTGGACGCCACTCACGGCTACGAGCTTACCGACGACGCCGAGCAAGCCGATGTGCTGCTGCTCAACACCTGCTCCATTCGCGAAAAGGCGCAAGAGAAGGTGTTTCATCAGCTGGGCCGCTGGCGCCCGCTGAAAGTCGCCAACCCCAAGCTGGTGATTGGTGTCGGCGGCTGTGTTGCCTCCCAGGAAGGTGATGCCATTCGCGCCCGGGCTCCTTTTGTCGATATCGTGTTCGGTCCCCAGACCCTGCACCGGCTGCCGGCGATGATCAAATCCGTGCTCGAAGGCAACGGCGCCCAGGTGGACGTGGCCTTTCCGGAAATCGAAAAGTTCGACAGCATGCCCGAGCCCCGCGCCGAAGGTGCTACCGCCTTCGTCTCCATCATGGAAGGCTGCTCCAAATACTGTTCTTTCTGCGTGGTGCCCTACACCCGCGGTGAAGAAGTCAGCCGGCCGATGGACGACGTGCTCTATGAAATCGCCCAGCTTGCCGATCAGGGCGTGCGCGAGGTCAACCTGCTGGGTCAGAACGTCAACGCCTACCGGGGTGACACCTTCGATGGCGATATCTGCAGCTTTGCCGAGCTGCTGCGCCTGGTAGCCGCCATCGACGGTATCGACCGCGTGCGCTACACCACCAGCCATCCTATCGAGTTCACCGACGATATCATCGAAGTGTACAAGGATACGCCCGAGCTGGTCAGCTTCCTGCATCTGCCGGTACAGAGCGGCTCAGACCGCATTCTGACCCTGATGAAGCGGCCGCATACCGCACTGGAATACAAGTCCAAGATCCGCAAGCTGCGGCTGGCGCGTCCCGACATCACCATCAGCTCCGACTTCATCATCGGTTTCCCCGGTGAAGACGCCGACGACTTCGAAAAGACCATGAAGCTGATTGAAGATATCGGTTTCGACATGAGCTTCAGCTTTATCTTCAGCGCACGCCCCGGTACGCCGGCCGCCGATCTGCCGGACGATGTGCCGCTGGACGAGAAAAAAGCGCGACTCTATCGCCTGCAAACGGTGATCAACAATCAGGCTCAGCTGATCAGTCGGCAGATGCTGGGCTCCACCCAGCGCATTCTGGTGGAAGGTCCTTCCAAGCTGGATCCAATGGAGCTGCGCGGCCGTACCGAAAACAACCGCGTGGTCAACTTCACCGGTCCCCATACCCTGATTGGGGGCTTTGCCGATGTGGAGATCACCGAAGTGATGCCCCACAGCCTGCGCGGCACCTTCCTGCGTGGCGAGAACGAAATGGGGCTGCGGGTACAGGTATCGCCCAAGAGCATTCTGGCGCGCCGCCCGGATGGCGTGGCCGACGACGTCGGTGTGGCCACCTTTACGCCCAAATAACGCCGAACGTTTTAAGCTATAAGCCGGAAATCACGGGGAAATCATTCACAAGGGGTGTTCGCATCCCTCAGTGATGATAACGTCAGCCTTGTGTTTCCGGCTCATCTATATATGGAGTTACCTTGACAGCAAAAGTCACCACCCTGGAACTTGAACTTCAGCCGGCCGATGGCCCGCGTCTGGCCAGCCTGTGCGGGCCTTTCGACGACAACATCAAACAGCTGGAACGTCGCCTGGGGGTGGAAATCAACTACCACAACCAGCACTTCACGCTGGTGGGGCCGGCCAATCTGGTCAAGGTCAGCGGTGAGCTGCTCACGCAATTGTATGTCGATACCCAGTCGGTGCGCGGCCAGCCGGTGCCTGATATCACGCCCGACCAGGTACATCTGGCCATCAAGGGAAGTCGAGTGCTCGAGCAGGATGCCGAGCCTGCTGAAGGCTACCAGTACGGCAAGGAAGTGGTGATCAAGACCAAACGCGGTCTGATCAAGCCCCGTACTCCCAATCAGGCCCATTACGTGGCGCATATTCTCAGCCACGACATCACCTTCGGCATAGGCCCGGCCGGTACCGGCAAGACCTATCTGGCGGTGGCGGCGGCGGTGGATGCATTGGAGCGGCAGGAAGTGCGCCGCATTCTGCTGACCCGTCCGGCGGTAGAAGCGGGCGAAAAGCTCGGCTTTCTGCCCGGCGATCTGAGCCAGAAGGTCGATCCCTATCTGCGCCCGCTGTACGATGCCCTGTTCGAAATGCTGGGCTTCGAGCGCGTCGAGAAACTGATCGAGCGCAACGTCATCGAAGTGGCACCGCTGGCCTATATGCGCGGCCGTACCCTGAACGACGCCTTTATCATTCTCGATGAAAGCCAGAACACCACGGTCGAGCAGATGAAGATGTTCCTGACCCGTATCGGCTTCAACTCCCGGGCGGTGATCACCGGTGACATCACCCAGATCGATTTACCGCGCAACGCCAAGTCCGGCCTGCGCCACGCGATTGAAGTGCTGACCGGCGTCGATGGTCTTTCGTTCAACTTCTTCCGCGCCGAAGACGTGGTGCGCCATCCGGTGGTGGCCCGTATCGTGCGAGCCTATGAAGCCTTTGAAGATCAGCACAAGCGTGAACAGCACCCGGACGAGAAAGTATCATGAGCCTGTATCTGGATCTGCAGATTGCCTGCGATGAAGCGCCGGGGCTGCCGAATGAGCAGCAACTGGAAAGCTGGCTCAATGCCGCACTGGCCGGTGAGCGTGAAGAAACCGAAGTCACGGTGCGACTGGTCGACGAAGCCGAAAGCCAGGAGCTTAACCGGGATTACCGCGGCAAGGACAAGTCCACCAATGTGCTGTCCTTTCCGTTCGAAGCGCCTCCGGGCATAGAACTGCCGCTGCTGGGCGACCTGGTTATCTGTCGCCAGGTAGTTGAGCGGGAAGCGGCCGAGCAACACAAGCCGTTGCAGGATCACTGGGCACACATGGTGATACACGGCTGCTTGCATTTACTTGGTTTCGACCATATTAAAGATGATGAAGCCGAAATCATGGAAGCCAGAGAGATTGCCATTCTGGAAGAATTCGGTATTGCCAACCCCTATCAAGACGATGAAGGTTAAACAAGGTCAATGAGCGACGATAATTCGAACTCAGAAAACGGTTCGTCCACCAAGAAAAACTGGTTTGAGAAGCTGGGCCAGCTTTTTCAGGGCGAACCGAAGAATCGTGAAGAACTGGTTGAAGTGATCATGGAAGCGACGCAGCGCGAGCTGATCGACCAGGACACCAAAGACATGATTGAAGGGGTGCTGGAAGTCAGCGAGCTGCGGGTACGGGACATCATGATCCCCCGCTCGCAGATGGTGACGGTAGAAAAGTCCCAGCCCGTTTCTTCTTTCCTGCCGATGATCATCGAGTCTACCCACTCCCGTTTTCCGGTGGTCAATGAAGACAAGGACCACATAGAGGGCATACTGCTGGCCAAGGATCTGCTGCAGTACGGCTTTGCCCTCACCGACGAAGAGTTTTCCATCGACAAGGTACTGCGCCCGGCCGTGGTAGTACCCGAAAGCAAACGCCTCGACAAGCTGCTCAAGGAATTCCGCCAGCAGCGTTACCACATGGCCATTGTCGTCGACGAGTTCGGCGGTGTCTCCGGCCTGGTGACCATAGAAGATATTCTGGAGCTGATTGTCGGCGACATCGAAGACGAATACGATGCGGAAGAAAGCGCCGAAATTCGTCAGATCACGTCGCGGGTCTATGCGGTGGCGGCGCTGACCGATATCGAAGATTTCAACGAATTCTTCCATACCGACTTCAGCGATGAAGAGGCCGACACCGTCGGAGGCATGGTGATGCACGCCTTCGGTCATCTGCCCGCCAAGGGCGAACAGGTCGAGCTCAACGGCTTCGTGTTCAAGGTGGCCCACGCCGACCGTCGACGTTTGCTGCAGTTACAGGTTAAGATACCGAACAATCAGGAAACCTCGACTTCGGAAGCCATATAATAGTGCGCCATTATCTACCTGCTCTCGGGGCCCTGCTTAGCGGGGCCCTCGGCGTTTTAGCCTTCAGTCCCTTCGATTACTGGCCTCTGGCGCTGGTATCGCTGTTCGGTCTTTATGCCGTTACCCAGAACCTTGGCCCCGTGACCGCCGCCAAACGCGGTTTTATCTGGGCCATGGGCTTCTATCTGCCGGGTCTGTGGTGGATCCATAACAGCATGACCATTTTCGGCGGCATTCCTCTGGCCGTCGCCTTTGTGCTGGTCGCCGTGCTGGCCGCCTACCTCAGCTTCTATACCGCCGCCGCCGTCTGGCTGGCACAACGGCTGGTGCCTTCATCCCGCTGGCGCGCCTTGCTGGTGCTGCCTGCGCTGCTGGTGCTGGCCGACTGGCTGCGCGGCTGGGTACTGACCGGCTTTCCCTGGTTATGGTTCGGTTACAGCCAGCTGGAAGGCCCGCTGGCCGGCCTCGCCCCCATCATGGGCGTGCAAGGCATCAGCTGGTTGCTGAGCTTTTCGGCGGCGGCGTTGTGGTTGCTGCTGCGTCGTAGCCCCACCTGGTGGCCGGGTCTCACCGCCTTGCTGTTATGGGGCATCGCCTTCGGCGCCGGCTTTATGCAATGGGTGACGCCGACCCAGAGCAGCCGTTTCGCACTGGTGCAGGGCAATATCGAACAGTCGCTGAAGTGGATTCCGGGACAGCTGGAACTGAGTCTGGAGCGCTATATCACCCTGACCCTGCCCGAGCGGGATGCGGATGTGGTGATCTGGCCCGAGTCGGCGCTGCCCGCATCGGAACAACGGCTGGCGCCCTGGCTTGCGCAGGTGGACCAGCTGATGCGCGAACGCGGTCAAAGCCTGATCACCGGCACCGTGTCTCGCCCCGATACCGACCAGGTGTATAACGCCGTTATCACTCTGGGCCGCAACGCCGTTCCCTATCAGTCAGAGCACAGTAACCGCTATTACAAACAGCAGCTGGTGCCGATCGGCGAGTTCGTGCCGTTCGGCAGCCTGCTGCGGCCACTGGCGCCCTTCTTCAACCTGCCGATGTCGTCGTTTTCTCGCGGTGAGGCCAGCCAGCCGGATCTGAACGCCGCAGGCCGTCACCTCAGTGTGGCCATCTGTTATGAAGTGGCCTTTCCCGGACTGGTGCGGGATAACATGAAGCCAGACACCGATTACCTGCTGACCCTGTCCAATGACACCTGGTTTGGTCAGTCCATCGGCCCCTGGCAGCACCAGCAGATTGCCCGCATGCGCGCCCTGGAGCTGGGTCGCCCGTTGATCCGCGCCACCAACAACGGCGTGACGCTGGTGACCGATGAAAAAGGCCGCATCACCGACAGCCTGCCCCAGTTTGAAGCCGGTGTGCTGCGCACCGAGGTGACCGGCATGAC
>JAAEZO010000137.1 GCA_018222825.1 Gammaproteobacteria bacterium | reverse complement strand
TCGAACGGGTGCAGGATTACATGGCCAGCCATATCGACAAGCACTGGATTGAATCACTGAGTGCCAAGTCGACCCGCAGCCGCCGCCTGAGCCCGCCAGCGTTTCGCTACCAGCTGACCGAGCTGGCCCGGCGCGCCGCCAAGCGCATCGTGCTGCCCGAAGGGGAAGAGCCCCGCACCATCAAGGCGGCCGTAATCTGTGCCGAACGAGGCATCGCCCGCCCGGTGTTGCTCGGCAATCCGGAAGAGATCCAGCGCGTCGCCGCCCAGCAGGGGGTGGTGCTGGATGAGCGGGTGGATATTATGGATCCGGCCGAGGTGCGCGAACATTATGTGGAACGACTGGTAGAGCTTCGCAAGTCCAAGGGCATTACCGAAGTGGTGGCCCGGGAACAGCTGCAGGACAACGTGGTGCTGGGCACCATGATGCTGGAGCGCGACGAGGTAGACGGCCTGGTGTCCGGTGCCATCAATACCACCGCCAATACCATTCGTCCGCCGCTGCAAATCATCAAGACTGCGCCCGGCTCGTCACTGGTGTCGTCGGTGTTCTTCATGCTGCTGCCGGATCAGGTACTGGTGTACGGAGACTGCGCCATCAACCCGGATCCTACCGCCGAGCAACTGGCAGAAATCGCCATTCAGTCGGCCGAGTCGGCTCTGGCCTTCGGTATCGAGCCGCGAGTGGCGATGATCTCCTACTCTACCGGCACCTCGGGTACCGGCGCCGATGTGGACAAGGTGCGTGAAGCCACCCGTATCGCCCAGGAGAAGCGTCCGGATCTGGTGATTGACGGCCCGCTGCAATACGACGCCGCCATCATGGAAAACGTGGCCAAGTCCAAGGCACCCAACTCGCCCGTGGCGGGCAAGGCGACCGTGTTCATCTTCCCGGATCTGAACACCGGCAACACCACCTACAAGGCGGTGCAGCGTTCGGCCCAGCTGGTGTCTATCGGCCCCATGCTGCAGGGCATGCGCAAGCCGGTGAACGATTTGTCGCGCGGCGCCCTGGTGGACGACATCGTCTATACCATCGCCCTCACCGCCATTCAGTCCGCCCAGCTGGCCAGCAAAGCCAAGGACTAGGCCTGCTCGCCACTGACATAGTTCTGGGTGGGTCATCTCCGCGAAGGCGGAGATCCATTGCACCAGACACCGGATTCCCGCCAGTGCGGGAATGACAACGGAAAACCCTGGCACTCTGCTCGCTCCTCATACTCCGTGATTTCACCGCGTATGAGGAGCGGATTCATTGACTATATTTAAGGCAATCATCCCGACGCACAAAAATAAAAACCTTTTCCTTATGGTGAAAACTGGTAACTTAACCCCTTTCATACAAGGAGATAAATCATGTCTGCAGTGACTTTTCAGGGTAATTCCGTCGCCGTTTCCGGTCAGTTCCCTCAGGCCGGCCAGGCCGCACCCGACTTCACCCTGACCGGTGCCGACCTCAACGATATCCGCCTGGCTGATTTCAAGGGCCAGAAACTGCTGCTCAACATCTTCCCCAGCGTAGACACCGGCGTGTGTGCCACCAGCGTGCGCACCTTCAATGAAAAAGCCGCCGCCCTGAGCAACACCAAGGTACTGTGTGTTTCCATGGATCTGCCGTTTGCATTTGGCCGTTTCTGCGCTGCCGAAGGCATCGAAAATGTAGACGTGGCTTCCGCCTTCCGTCATACCGAATTCCTCAATGCCTATGGCGTTGCCCTGAGCGATGGCGCCCTGCGTGGTCTGTCTGCCCGTGCCGTGGTTTGCATCGACGAGCAAGGTAAGGTGGTTTACGGCGAGCGCGTTGCCGAACTGACTGACGAGCCCAACTACGACGCAGCTATCGCGGCGCTGTCCTGATCCTGCTGGATCCCTGTTCGATCTGTTTTTTGATGTAATATCAACTAACTAGCGATACTGCCCGGGGTAATCTACAGACTTACTCACAGTTTATGTGGATAACCCCGGCTTCTTTTCTGTCTTTTTCCCTGCAACTCCCCCCAATCCCCCCGCGTTATATCCGTAAGTCTCTGTTATTCTGATGATGTATTATCGTCCAATGAGGCGAACACTCGGCTCAAGAACGGAGGAAGGGATCATGAATATATTGCTTACCGGTGGCACCGGTTTTATCGGCCAACGCCTGATGAGCCATTTGCGACCACATCATCAAGTAACCGTTCTGAGCCGTACGCCCAACAAGGTTTACCAGCGCCTGGGACACGATATCGAAGCCCTGCCCTCTTTGGATCAGCTCGAGAACCTGGATCAGTTTGATGCGGTCATCAACCTCGCCGGTGAACCCATCGCCGATAAACGCTGGACCCAGGCTCAGAAAGAGCGCATCTGCCAGAGCCGTTGGCAAATTACCCAACAACTGGTGGAAAAACTCAAGGCCGGCCAGCAGCCGCCCAGAGTGCTGATCAGCGGCTCGGCGGTCGGCTTTTATGGTCGTCAGGGCGATGCGCTGGTGGATGAAGACTCCCGCCCGCATCCGGAGTTCAGTCATGAGGTCTGCGCCCAGTGGGAACAACTGGCGCAGGCAGCAGAAAGCGAGCAAACCCGCGTGTGTCGTATTCGACTGGGGGTGGTGCTGGGCGCCGAAGGCGGCGCGCTGAAGAAAATGCTGCCCGGTTATCGCATTGGCATGGGCGGTCCCATCGGCTCCGGCAAGCAGTATATGTCGTGGATTCACATCGAGGATGTGGTCAATCTGATCCTGTTTCTACTGGAGCACGAGGCCTGCAACGGCCCCTTCAATGCCACCGCTCCCGAGCCGATTACCAACGAGCATTTCAGCCGTACCCTGGCCCGGGTGCTGAGCAAGCCGCATTTTGCCCGCATTCCCGCCTGGGCCATGAAACTGCTGTTCGGAGAAATGGCCGATCTGCTGCTGACCGGCCAGCGGGTGATGCCGGTTCGCCTGCAGCAGGCCGGATTCCATTTTCGCTACCCGACCCTCGACAAGGCGTTGAAAGAAACCCTGAATACGCCCCAGAGCCGCTGAACTTGCCTAGCCCCACTGGCGCAGGCGCCCCATCAGGGTGCCGCGGGTCACACCGCCGGCGCGCCCGGTCAGCAGCAAGAGCCCGGCCCCCAGCAGCGGCAATCCAACCCAGATAGACGGATGCGGCTGCCATGGTAGCCCCAGCCACCAGGGCAGCAGCACGGCCACGCACAACTCTACTGCCAGCGCGGCCGCCAGCCCCGAAACCAGCCCGGCCGCCAGCCATTCCCAACGCAACGATGCCGTGATCAGCCGCTCTCCGGCGCCCAGGGTACGCAGCAGCACCAATTCTCGCCGCCGGCTTTCCAGCGTGGTTTCCATCTGCGCCAACAGCACCAGCAAGCTGGCACCGGTGACCAACAGCATGATCACCAGCAATGCCTGGCCAACCTGCGCCAGCACGGTGCGCAACTGCTCCAGCAAGGCTTCTACGTCGAGCAGGGTGACGGTGGGAAAAGCCCGAATCAATTCGACATCGAATGCCTGCTGTTCTAGCGGCAGATAGAAGCTGGCCAGCCAGGTGGCCGGATAGTCCACCAGCACATCGGGGCTGAAAATCAGGTAGAAATTAGGCTTCATGCTGTCCCAGTCGACTTCCCTTATGGTGCGCACCTCGGCCGAGACCTGCTGGCCGGCCAGATCCAACGTAAGGCGATCGCCCAGCGTCAGCCCCAGCCGTTCGGCCAGCCCGGATTCGACCGACACGCTGTCGGGCATCGCCGACCAGTCGCCCTGCAGAATGCGGTTACCGTCCGGCAATTGCTCGCCGTAGGTCAGGTTCAGCTCCCGGCCCAGGCCACCACCGCGGCCACTGTCTACATCGGCCACCGCCGGCTGCTCATTGATGGCGCTTAACCGCCCGCGCACGATAGGGTAGAACTGCGAACGCTCGAGTCCGGCCTGATCCAGCCGCTGTTGCAGCGGATCCCGCTCGTGGGTAGCAATATTGATCAGAAAACGATTGGGCGTATCCGGTGGCAGCCGGGCCAGAAAACCGTCGACCAGCTCACCGCGCACCACCCACAGCAAGGTGCCCAGAAACAGCGCCAGCGCCACACCACCAAACTGCACCAGGGTGGTCATGCGCGCCCGTTGCAACCGGCTGAGCGCCAGCCGAAAGGCAATGCTGCCGCGCTGCCGACGGGCCAGCGTCAGCAACAGCCAACACAATCCCCCCAGCAACCCCATCAGGGCTACCAGCCCCAGCAACAGCCCTACGGCCAATCCGGCGTCACCGGCAAACACCCAGCTCAGTACAAAGGTGCCCGCCAGCAGAATACCGGCGCTCCAACAGGGCGAAATACGGGCCTCGGCCTCGTTGCGCAGCACTCGCAGCGGCGGCACCTTGAGCAACCGCGCCATCGGCACCACCGACAACATCAGGGTGGTGAGCAAGGCCAGCCCCGCCGCCACCGCAAAGGGCGTGAGCGAGGGCGGCGGCAAGGGCACGGCCAGCGCCTCACCCAGGCTCAGCAAAATCAGCTTGTGCAAACCGTAACCCACCAGCGCCCCAGTCACCGAACCCAGTACCAGCAGTGTCAGCAGCAGTCGGCTGAGCCAGCCAAACAGCTGACGCCGACTGGCACCCAGGGTTTTCAGCAGTGCCATCCGATCCTGCTCGCGTCGGGAGAAATAGCCCATGGCAATGGCCATGGCCAGAATGCCGAGCAACACCCCGGTGAGTGACGCCAGGCGAAAAAACTGCTCGGCGCGCACCAGTGAGCGCGCCACCGGGGTGTCGGCATTGTCCGGCCCGCGCCAGCGCTGACCCGGCAGCAAGCGGGGCTGCAACCAGTCGGCATAACGTTGTAGATCGGCCTCGGCCCCCGCAAACAGATAGCGATAACGCACTCGACTGCCTTCCATCAGAATGCCGGTGGCGGCCACATCGTCCCGATGGATCATCGCCCTCGGCGCCAGCAACATGGGCGAAAAGCCCTGATCCGGCTCCCTGACCAGCTCGCCGGCCACCTCCAGCTCGCTGTTACCCAACTCGATACGGTCTCCCGCCTGCACCTGCAATAACGCCAGCAACCGGGACGACAACCAGATGGTGCCGGGGCGCACTCGTCCCGCAGGCGACAATTGCAGCTCACCGTAAAAAGGAAAGGCCTCATCCACCGCCCGCACACTGGCCAGCTGCAGCGCCTCGCCGGCAAAGAGCACGCTCTGAAAGGCCTGAGTGCGCGATACAGCCAGCCCCTGTTGTTGCGCCTGCTGCAGCCAGGCCTCCGGCGCCGGTCGACTGCCGGACAGAATGCGATCGGCGGCAATATAATCCCGACCCGACACCTTGATCGCCTGATTCAACCGATCCGCCACCAGGGTCACACTGAGCATGCTGGCCACGCTCAACGCCAAGGCCAGCATGAACAGCCGCAACGGCCCCCGCCCCGCTTCCCGCCAGATCAATCCGACCCCGAGGCTACGCATGCTGCTCTTCCAGACGACCGGCGGTCATCAGCAAACGTCGCTCGCAGCGGCTGGCCAGCGCCTCGTCATGGGTCACCATCACCAGGGTGGTGCCGTGGGTGCGGTTGAGTTCAAACAGCAACTCGATGATCTGGGCGCCGGTATGATGATCCAGATTGCCGGTGGGCTCGTCCGCCAGCAGAATATCCGGCTGGGTCATGAAGGCCCGGGCAATGGCGACCCGTTGCTGCTCGCCGCCGGACAGCTGACTGGGAAAATGACGAACCCGCTCCTTCAGCCCAACCTGCTCCAGCAACTGGCGGGCCCGTTGTTCGCCATCACTACGGCCCTGCAACTCGGCGGGCAGCATGACATTCTCCAATGCGGTCAGAGTGGGCAACAACAAAAATGACTGAAACACGAAACCGATATGGCGCCCGCGCAACTGGGCGCGCTGCTCTTCGTCGAGCGCCGACAACGACTGGCCACTGATGTCGATGGTGCCTTCGGTGGCGCGGTCCAGCCCCGCCAGCAGCCCGAGCAGTGTCGACTTGCCGGAGCCGGATGCCCCCACCAGCGCCAGGCTCTGGCCAGGCTTGACTTCCAGCGCTATCCCCTCAAGGATGGTGAGTGATTCGTCGCCCAGACGCACCTGGTGGGTGAGCCCGGCCACTCGAATAATCGGAGAAGTTGTCATGCCTCGTTTCCTTCTGATGATACTGCTGTTGGTGTCATCCGTTACCCATGCTAACACCGTCCTGATTCTCGGTGACAGCCTCAGTGCCGGCTATCGAATGAGCATCGATCAGGCCTGGCCCACCCTACTGGCCGAACAATGGCAGCAGGAAGGCCGCCAGATTGAGCTGATCAACGCCAGCGTCAGCGGCGACACCACCCAGGGCGGACTGCAACGGCTGCCGCCGTTGCTCGACCGCCACAAGCCGAGCCTGGTGGTGCTGGAACTCGGCGGTAACGACGGTCTGCGCGGCCTGCCGCCGCCGCTGATTGAGCGCAACCTTAAGGCGCTGATCGCACTGGCGAACCAGGCCGGGGCCCGAGTGGTACTGACCGACATTCGGCTGCCGCCCAATTACGGGCGCCGCTACCTGCAGCAGTTTGAACCCATCTTCGGCAATCTGGCCGAGGCTTATGAGCTGCCGCTACTGCCGTTTTTCGTGTCGCCGCTCATCGGTGAAAACGGCATGATGATGGATGACGGCATTCATCCCACGGCCAGCGCTCAGCCGCTGATCGCCCGCCAGGTGCATGAATTTCTCACCCCCTACCTGAGCCGTTAACCGATGGAGCAGGCGATGGTTTTGCTGATTTCACTCAAGCTGAGCCCGCTTTGCCGCCGCCACTCGTTAAAGGCCGCCTGCGCCTGAGCCATGCCTTTTTTGCTGCCTAGGCCTGCGCTAATCACCTGATGATGGCCCAGATAGGCGCCGACATCATGGGTAAATACAAAGGTATCTACTCCCAGCCGCCGCAGGCCGTAGGCGGCGATATTGCCCCCCAGCAGTTGCCCATGCTGCTTGATTTGCAACCAGAGCCCGGTGATGTCATCGGTTGGCCACTGGGCCACGAAGGCGCCAAAGCCACCATGCTCCCGTCCCAGTTCCAGCACCATGCGGGCGTTCACCGGCACGGTCGCTATCTTTTTGGGGTGGCGCACTATGCCCGAATCGTTGT
>JAAEZO010000136.1 GCA_018222825.1 Gammaproteobacteria bacterium | reverse complement strand
GATGGCATGTCCGAGCCTACATGGAGGTACTCGTAGCGTGTCGAGGGAGACGACTGTGTTACCTCTGGATCACAGGCCTAAAAGATGATCAGTTCCTTACCGGGATTGGTATAAATAAGCAACGGATACATGCAGGCACAAATATTTGCTATTATGCGCGCCCTGTCAGGTCATGCTCTGCGAGCGTGGCCACGAATCTTTGCTTGATACAGCGCACGGCCGGCGCTGGAGGAAACCATGTCTCAGTTTGTTGTTTGTGCCCTCTATAAATTCGTTACCCTGGACAACCACGAAGCGCTGCGCGAACCGCTGCAGAGCATGATGGAGTCCGAGCAGATCCGCGGCACCCTGCTGCTGGCTGCCGAGGGCATCAACGGCACCGTCGCCGGATCACGCGTTGGCATCGACCGGCTCAAGGCCTGGTTTGATGCCGATGCCCGTTTCAACGGTATCGATTACAAGGAATCGCTGAGCGAAGAGCAGCCTTTCTATCGCACCAAGGTGAAACTGAAGAAGGAAATCGTGACCCTGGGCGTGGAAGGCATCGATCCCAAACGGGTGGTCGGCACCTATGTGGCGCCCAAAGACTGGAACGCGCTGATCTCCGATCCGGAAGTGGTGCTGGTGGATACCCGCAACGACTACGAAGTGGACATCGGTACCTTCAAGGGCGCGCTCAACCCCAATACCGAGAGCTTTCGCGAGTTTCCCGAGTACGTCAAAAACAACCTGGATCCGGCCAAACACAAGAAAGTCGCCATGTTCTGCACCGGCGGCATTCGCTGTGAAAAAAGTACCGCCTATCTCAAGGAGCAGGGCTTCGACGAGGTGTATCACCTGCACGGCGGCATTCTGAAGTATCTGGAAGAAGTGCCGGAGCAGGAGTCGATGTGGCAGGGCGAGTGCTTCGTGTTCGACAACCGGGTAACGGTGGACCACCAGCTGCAACCTGGCCAGTACCAGCTGTGCTCGGCCTGCCGGGCGCCGCTGTCGCCGGACGATCTGCAAAGCCCGCACTACCAGCATGGCCTGAGCTGCCCGCACTGCCATGATCAGCACACCCCCGAGCAGCTGCGCCGCTATGCCGAGCGCGAGCATCAGCTGCAGCTGGCCAAGGCCCGTGGCCAGGCCCACATCGGCAGCGATGCGGTAGCCAATGCCGAGCAACGCCGGGCCGAAAAACAGGCGCGCAAGCTGCAGCAACAGCAAAACACCGCAAAAAAGGCCGCCGCCAAATAACGCCGACGACATAACGGGGCCGGCACACGCCGGCCCCGCACCTTGCCCCGGGTTTCGAGCCTGGGGATACACCAATGGAGCTCACCGTGCTCTGGATCCCCTTTACTCTGTTCTCCGCCCTGATGCAGGCCTGGCGCAATGCCTTTCAAAAACAGCTCAGCCAGAGTCTCGGCGCCACCAGTGTGACCCTGGCGCGGTTTATTCTGGCCGGCCCCCTCGCCGCCAGCTATCTGTGGCTGCTGTATCGTTGGC
The DNA here is from genome assembly GCA_018222825.1 of Gammaproteobacteria bacterium. Lineage (GTDB taxonomy): Bacteria > Pseudomonadota > Gammaproteobacteria > Enterobacterales > Aeromonadaceae > Oceanimonas. The sequence continues at coordinate 5,727 of JAAEZO010000136.1, read as the reverse complement.
AACCCCAGCAACCGCTGCCCGACTTTTCCGTGCCCTTTGCCGGTTACATAGTGGGCGCGGCACTCAGCCAGATCCTGGCCACCGCCCTGATGGTACGACTGTTTCAGTTGCGCAACTATGCGGTGGGTGTGGGGCTGGCCAAGAGCGAGGCCATTCTGGCGGCGGTGCTGGGAGTCTGCTTTTTCGGTACCAGCCTTACCGGGCTCGGCTGGTTGGGGGTGGTGTTGGGTGGTCTGGCGGTATGGCTGCTGAGCGGCCTGCATCGAGCGGCCGGGGCTGTGTCGCCGATGACGCTGTTGCTGGGCATCGGCAGCGGCCTGGCCTTTGCGCTGACCTCGCTGTGGGTACGGGAAGCCAGCCTGTTGCTTGAATTGTCGTTTCCCTTTTCTGCCGCCTGGGTCCTGTTGCTGGTAATCAGCCTGCAAACCCTGTTGCTGGTGACCTGGCTGGGTGTGCGCGATCCGGCGAGCCTTCTGGGGCTGGCTCGTCGCCCCGGGCTGACCGGGCTGGTCAGCCTTACCAGTTGCCTGGGTTCCATCGGCTGGTTCAGTGCCATGAGTCTGGAAAGCGTGGCACTGGTCAAAACCCTGGGCCAGATTGAGGTGCTGTTTACCCTGCTGATTTCAGCCTGGTACTTCAAGGACAAGCTGGCCCGCCACGATCACCTGGGGCTGGGCCTGATCGTCATCGCCGCCGTGTGCGTGATGTGGGCCTGACGGTTAATCGAACGGGTAACGCCGAAACGCCAGCAGCTTGCGCACCCCTTCCAGCACCAGCAGGCCCACCGCTATCCAGATGGCAATATAGGTTGGCCACTCCGCCGCCGAGATGCTCTCGCCCAGGATCAGCGACACCACCACCAGCAGCACCGGCTCCACATAGCCGAGCAGGCCGAACAGACTGAAGGGCAGTTGCCGGCTGGCCAGAATGTAACAGACCAGCGCCAGCGCACTGATCATGCCCAGCCCCACTACCAGCAGATACAGCAGCGGTCGCTCGCCAAAAGCGGCCAAGGGCGCATCGCTCGACAAGACAAACCAGGCGGCGACCGGCAGCATCAGCAACATGTCACACCAGAGGCCGCCGAGGTTGTCGTTACCCAGCCAGCGGCGCCAGACAAAATACAGCGGGTAGCCGATGGCCACCACCAGGGTTTCCCAGGAAACACCGCCAACCTGCCATAACTGGTTCGCCACCCCCACGGCGGCACAACCTACCGCCAGCCACTGCAGCCGGGTCGGCCGCTCCTGATAGACAAAGCGACCAATCAGCACCAGTACCAGCGGCATCATGAAGTAGCCGAGCGACACCGGCAGCCCGCGGCCGTTGATGGGCGCCCACATGAAAATCCACAACTGCACCCCTACCAGCGCCGCCGACAAGGGCAACCCCAGCCAGAACAGCGGCCGGGTACGAAGTTGCGCCAGCAAGGCGGTAGCCAGTCGCCAGTCACCGCTGTAAAGCAGAAACAAACCGACACAGGGCATGGTCAGCAACATGCGCCAACCGAATACAATTTCGCCGCTCAACGGCGTCATCAGGCTGGCGTAGTAATACAGCAGCGCAAACAACACCGACGAAAATACCGACAGCGCAACACCCTTGGTCAATCTGCATCTCCTCTTTATTTAACTGTATGGTCAATTTTGCCCGGCAGCTTAACAGTTAAAAGATGAAATTTTGAGCTGACTATTAAAATAAAATCAGAAAGTGCGCCGGGTCATCCGCTCCGTATACAGCAGGGTGAGCTATTCATAAGGTCATTTTCGGTGATATCAATAAGGTTTCCATTCGAAAACCACTTAAAGCGGTAGATAACGAGTGATATCAATACCCTGTTTTCGTTGGCATTCGGGGTTGAAGTCGTTATAACTGCGGCTTCGTTTTCATCAGGATACGTATGATGCGCCTTGTTTGCTCTACTCTGGTTGGCCCTGCCCTGCTCGCCCTGTTATTGGCCGGCTGCGTGGCCGCCCAGGATGCCCGACTGGAATTACAACCACTGGCCGACTTTCCGGGCAGTCTGGCGGAAACCTCGGGCCTGGCCCGCTGGCAACAGGGCTTTGTCAGTCATAACGACAGCGGTAACGACGCCACGCTGTTTGTGCTGAACGACGCCGGCAACATTACCGCCCGGCGAACGATAACCTCAGGCAATCACGACTGGGAAGACGTCGCCGTGCATGGCGATACCCTCTATCTGGCGGATATCGGCAACAACGGTGGTCGACGTCAGGATCTGCGCATATTGCCGCTCGTTGCCAACGGCGAGGGCTTCAGCCCGCAAACGCCCCTCGAGATCCGCTATGCCGAACAGCACAACTTTCAGCCGCCCCGCCACCAGCACAATTTCGACGCCGAGGCGCTGGCTGGATCAGCAAACGGCGGTCTACTCGCTGTCTCCCGGCGTCACTCCGGCCCTGCTGAATGAACGGCAACGGCTGAATACCGGCATGCTGGTCACCGGGGCCGATTATGATGCCAACACTCAAACCTTGCTGCTGGTCGGCTACAGCCGCAGCTGGTTCAACCGTCGTGCCTGGCTGTGGCTGTATCCGGTGCGGGACGGGCGTGTCGATGAAGCCGGTGGCCGCCGTTTTCTGCTCAGTTCCAGCGGCCAGTTTGAAGGCATCGCCCTCGGTCATGACGGCGCCATCTATTTCACCCGGGAAGGGCGCGATATCAACCTGTTCCGCAGCCGACTATCGCTGGCGGCACTGCTGGCAGAACCGCCACGCTGAAAATCCGGCCGGCTGGTCAGCCGGAAAAGGCCGGCTCCTGACTGTCGATACGAATGCGCACCGCGTCATGACGCCAGATTTCGCGATCGCAGTCGATAATCCGTCCCTGTTGGTCGTAATTGATGCGGGTTACCGCCAGCACCGGGCTGCCCTCGGCCAGGCTGAGCGCCCGGGCCGCCTCGCCGCGAGCGGCAGTGGGGCAGATATCAAACCGGGAGCGACCGTAGCGCAGGCCATAGCGATGCTCATACAGCCGGGTCAGCGACTGGCTCAGATCCTGCTCGCCGATAGCGGGAAAATACTCGGGAATGAGATAGTGCTCGGTATAGAGCACCGGTCGCCGGTCGATACTGCGTAGCCGGCAGATACGCGTCAGCCGGCTAAGCGGTGCCAGCGCCATGTCGGACACCAGCTCGGCCGGGGCCAGCACCGATTCGCAACTCAACACACGAGTGGCCGCCACCCGCTGTTGTGCCGCCACCAGCGCATGAAAATGAGAGCGGCTGACCGGGTTGTAAACCAGCCGGGGGCGAGACACAAACCAGCCTCGCCGCTCTTCCCGATAGATCAGTCCCTCGGCCTCCAGATGATGCAAAGCCTCTTTTACCGTGATACGGGTGGTATCAAACAAGTCTGCCAGCTCCCGCTCGGCCGGTAGCTTGTTGCCGGCGGTCAGCGCCTGGCTGTCAAATTGCTGTCGTAGCGCCCCAATAATGGCGGAGCTTTGTGTGGTCCTTTGTTCGCTCATGCTCTTGGTATAGTCCAGATAACATTCATGTCAGTGTCACATCGATTTATGACAGCAAAATGACCTGATTTCTGGGTAAAGATACGGCGAAAACTCATTTTTCCGCCATAAAAGTGTCGTAACACTGTCACATACCCGCCCTAACATCGGCTTCGAACCTGACCTAGTCCAGAGGATTGGAACCGATGAAGACCATACTGAAAACCTCAAGTCTGCTTGCCCTGGCCCTGAGCGCCACCCCGGTGCTGGCCACCGAACTCGACGAACTGGAAAGCAAGGCCCGCGCCGAAGGCAAGGTGTACAGCGTCGGCATGCCCGACAGCTGGGCCAACTGGAAGGACACCTGGCAGGATCTGGGTGACCATTACGGCATTCAGCATCAGGATACCGACATGAGCTCGGCCCAGGAAATTGCCAAATTTGCCGCCGAAAAAGACAATGCCACCGCCGATATCGGTGATGTGGGTGCCGCCTTCGGCCCCATCGCCGTGCGTCAGGGCGTCACTCAAGCCTACAAGCCCTCTACCTGGGATGAAATTCCCGACTGGGCCAAGGACCAGGACGGCCACTGGATGCTGGGCTACACCGGCACCATCGCCTTTATCGTCAACAACGAGCTGGTCACAAAGGCGCCCTCCTCCTGGCAGGACCTGCTGGATGGTGACTACCAGGTCACCGTTGGTGACGTGGGTGTTGCCGCCCAGGCCAACAGTGCCGTGCTGGCCGCCGCCTTTGCCCAGGGTGGAGACGAGTCCAATATCAAGCCGGCCCTGACGCTGTTTGCCGAGCTGGCCAAGCAGGGCCGCCTGTCACCGGTAGACCCCAACATCGCCAACCTGGAAAAAGGGGAAGTGGAAATGGCGATACTGTGGGACTTCAACGCCCTCAGCTACCGGGATCAGATCGACCGCGACCGCTTTACCGTGGTGATTCCCAGTGACGGCTCGCTGATTTCCGGCTACGCCACCATCATCAACAAGTATGCCAAGCATCCCAACGCCGCCAAGCTGGCCCGGGAATACATACTGAGCGATGCGGGGCAAATCAACCTGGCCCGCGGTTATGCCCGCCCCATTCGCAGCACCGTTACCCTGCCCGCCGATGTGCAGGAAAAACTGCTGCCTAACGACATGTATGCCGCGGCGCGCCCCATTGCCGATCAGGATGCCTGGGAAAAGAGCACCCGCACCCTGTCCCGCCAGTGGCAGTCTGCCGTTCTGATCCACCAGCAGAGGTAAGCATGAACAAGGTCATACTCGTCGTTATCGACGGCCTGGCCTACGAGGTTGCCCGGGATTGCCTGGGCTACCTTCAGGGCCTGAACGAAGCCGGTCGCGTGACCGGCTACCAGATGCAATGTGAACTGCCGGCGGTGTCCCGCCCCCTCTACGAATGCATTCTCACCGGTACCCGGCCGGTAGACAGCGGCATACTGAACAACGACATGGTTCGCCTCAGCACCCAGCAGAGCATTTTTTCTCTGGCGCGCCGGGCGGGGCTGACCACGGCGGCCGCAGCTTATCACTGGGTCAGCGAGCTGTATAACCGGGCCCCTTACCAGCCGGTGCGGGATCGCTTCACCCAGGATGCGGATCTGCCGATACAGTACGGCCTGTTCTACTCCCAGGACCATTACCCGGACTGCCACCTGCTGCAGGATGCAGAAATACTCCGCACCCGCTTCGATCCGGATTTTCTGCTGATACACCCGATGAACACCGACGATGCCGGCCACAAGTTTGGCCTGGACTCGCGCCAGTACCGCAACAGCGCCCGCCGCTTCGATCTGCTGCTGGCCGACTATCTGCCACGCTGGCTGGAACAGGGCTATCAGGTGCTGATCACCAGTGATCACGGCATGAACCGGGACCACAGCCACAGCGGCATTCTGCCGGAAGAACGCAACATACCGCTGTTTGTGGCCGGTAATGCCTTCAGCCATGACGCCCAGGCCCGCCCCCGTCAGCTGGACTTGTGCGGCACCATCGCCAGCCTGCTGGGGGCAGAACACGACAAACCGATGTGCAAAGAGTTACTGAAATGAACGAGCAATCCACAATAATCACTGACGGCAGCCTGCGGTCTGCATCGAGTTTAGTGACGACGCGAGCATCCGGTGGGAATGATCTTAATCCACCGCGAGATGGTGCGCTGAGCAGGCCGACACACACAGCGTCAGCCAAACCCGCCGCCTGGCGTCGCGCGCTGCCGCTGCTGTGGCTGCTGCCCTTCGCGGTG
>JAAEZO010000135.1 GCA_018222825.1 Gammaproteobacteria bacterium | reverse complement strand
ACCGGCAGATCGTCGGTGCGCTTCACTTCGAACATCTGGTTCTGCACCCACTCGCTGTTCTGCCAGGACCATACCCGGCCGGTGAACTCGCGGAAGTTGATTTCAGGATCGAAGTTGGTGGCAAAGTAGCGGCCGTGGCTGCCGGCGTTGATGTCGATGATATCGATGGAATCAACGCTGTCGAAGTACTCGTTGAACGCCGCTGCCGCATAGGCGTTGACCACACCCGGATCGAAACCGGCACCCAGAATGGCGGTAATGCCGTTGTCGGCACACAGCTGCTTGCGCTTCCACTCGTAGTTGGCGTACCAGGGCGGTGTTTCGCAGATCTTGGCCGGATCTTCGTGAATCGCAGTGTCCAGATAGGCGGCGCCGGTCTCGATACAGGCCTGCAGCACCGACATATTGATGAAAGCCGATCCGACATTGATCACCAGTTGCGACTGTGTTTTGTCAATCAACGCCTTGGTGGCTTCGATATCGAGCGCATCCAGTGCGTGGGCTTGCAATTCACCGGCAACCTTGAGGCTGCCCTTTTCCCGCACGCTGTCGACGATTTGCTGACATTTATCGACAGTACGCGAGGCGATATGGATGTTACCCAGAATATCGTTATGCTGCGCACATTTGTGGGCAACTACCTGGGATACACCACCGGCACCAATAATCAGAACGTTTTTCTTCATTTTTTTCCTCTGGAGCCTCCTTGGAAAGGCTTTGTTGGGGTTACTCCATGCCTCAGGAGAGGCTGTTTACAAAGTCGTCGAACGTAAACTCCTTGACCAGCGTGACGCTGCCGTCGAGTTCACGAACGGCAATGGCGGGCATCTTGACGCCATTGAACCAGTTTTTCTTGACCATGGTATAGCCGGCGGCGTCGATAAAGGACAACCGGTCGCCGACCTTGAGCTCGCGCTCGAATTTGAATTCGCCGAAGATATCACCGGCCAGGCAGGACTTGCCGCACACCATGTATTCTAGCTCGCCCTCGTTGGGCGCCATCTTGGCCGACTCGCGATAAATCAGCAGGTCGAGCATGTGAGCTTCGATGGAGCTGTCTACAATCGCCAGCTGCTTACCATTATAGAGGGTGTCGAGCACCGTCACCTCGAGCGAGGTGCTCATGGTGATGGAGGCTTCGCCGGGCTCCAGGAAAACCTGTACCCCGTAACGCTCGGCAAACGCCTTTAGGCGGGCGCAAAACTTGTCCAGCGGATAATCGTCGCCGGTAAAGTGAATTCCGCCGCCCAGGCTGACCCAGTTGATTTGAGGCTGTTCCAGCAGGTTGCCGAACTTGTCTTCGATTTCGCACAGCATTTGGTCGAACAGGGCAAAGTCGCTGTTCTCGCAGTTGTTGTGAATCATGAAGCCGGAGATTCGGTCGATGACGGTGGCGACCTTGTTCGCATCCCATTCACCCAGACGGCTGAAGGGGCGGGACGGATCGGCAATCAGAAATTCCGAGCTGGATACGCCGGGGTTGAGGCGCAGGCCGCGCACATGGCGGGCGGAGGCGTCGCTGAAACGCTCGAGCTGACCGACAGAGTTGAAAATAATCTTGTCGGAGTGAGCCAGTACTTCCTCAATTTCATCATCGGCGTAGGCCACGCTGTAGGCGTGCGTTTCACCGCCAAACTTGAGTTTACCGAGTTTGACTTCGTTGAGGGAGGACGAGGTAGTGCCGTCCATGTATTGGCTCATCAGATCGAATACCGACCAGGTGGCAAAACATTTCAGAGCCAGCAGCGCCTTGGCACCGGAGTGTTCGCGCACATAGGCGATTCTCTCCATGTTGCGCAGCAACTTGCTTTTGTCGATGAGATAGTACGGCGTCTTGATCACCTGAGTCATACCCTCTTGCTCGGTTTAACCGCCCGGCCACAGCTCGGGAAATTTAAAGCGCGTGATTATAGTAGAAAGGGGGGGAGGCTTCGAGCAAAAAGTGTGTTTTGTGTCGGCACCCGTCACCGAGTGTGGCCCCGCCAAACGCAAAAAGCGAGGCCAGCACGGTGGCTGGCCTCGAATATGAAATGTCTTGCCCGGTGTTAGCGTCTTACTTCGGCAGCACCAGAATGGCGCGGAAGTCGTTGACGTTGGTGCGGGTCGGGCCGGTTTCTACCAGCGCATCGAGCTGAGAGAAGAAGGCGTAGCTGTCGTTGTTGGCTAGGTAGTCTTCTGCTTTCAGTCCGGCCGCTTCCGCCTGGGCGAACAGCTCGGGCGTTATCATGGCGCCGGCGTTGTCTTCCACACCGTCGATGCCGTCGGTGTCGGCCGCCAGGGCGTAAATGCCGGCCTGACCTTTCAGTTCGTTGAACAGGCTCAGGGTGAATTCGCTGTTGCGTCCGCCGCGGCCGTTACCCTTGATGGTCACCGTGGTTTCACCGCCGGACAAAATCACGCAGGGCGCCGGAATCGGCTGGCCACACTTCTGAATCTGCTTGGCGATGGCGGCATGCACCTTGGCCACTTCGCGCGATTCACCCTCGATGCAGTCACCCAGCACCAATGGGGTGAGGTTGAGTTCGCGGGCCTTGGCGGCCGCGGCGTCCAGTGCATCCTGCGGGGTGGCAATCATGTGGAACTCGGCCTTGCTCAGGCGTACGTCGCCGGGCTTGACGGTTTCGGACTCCGGATTCTGCAACCAGTTGCGTACGTGCTCGCCCACTTCGATGCCGTAGCTGTCGAGAATGGCCTGAGCCTGGGCCGAGGTGGTCGGATCCGCCACGGTCGGGCCGGAGGCAATGACGGTCGGCTCGTCGCCGGGTACATCGGAGATGCCGAGGGCAATCAGGCGGGCCGGATAGGTGGCGGCAGCCAGACGGCCGCCCTTGATGCCGGACAGGTGCTTGCGCACGCAGTTCATTTCATCGATGGCGGCACCGGACTTGAGCAGCGCCTTGTTGATGGACTGCTTGTCGGACAGGGTCAGACCCGGCGCCGGCAGGCTCAGCAGGGAAGAACCGCCGCCGGACAGCAGGCAAATCACCAGATCGTCTTCGCCGAGAGCAGAAACCAGCTCCAGCATGCGACGACCGACGCGCTCACCGGCATCATCCGGTACCGGGTGAGCGGCTTCGATGATCTCGATACGCTCGCACGGCGCGCCGTGCTCGTAGCGGGTGACGACCATGCCGGACAGTTCACCTTCCCAGATGGCATCCAGTTCTGCAGCCATGGAGGCGGCAGCCTTGCCGGCACCGATGACAACGGCTTTTTGACGAGTATCCTTGGGCAGGTATTCGGCCAGGTTACCCTTGGGCAGGGCCGCGGCAACGGCGCTGTCGAATAACTGCTGTAACAACTCCTTGGGGTGGATATCCATTGCAATACTCCTGAAAAAACGGCTGTCGTTATTTTACGCTGATAAAAGAGGTGGGGCAGCACAATCGGCAATCAAGAACTAACACAAAGCCCCCTGAGTGAAAGTCTGCGCTTGCCGATGCCTGCCCCGATTCAGACCGATTCGGACCGAAGCCTAAAGGTCGCGAACCGGTAACAGGCTTATTCGCCCCGGATGTTGTGGTTGGCCAGGTGCTCCAGCGCTTTAACCATGCCGGAGTGATCCCAACCAGCACCGCCCAGAGCGTTACAGGTATTGAACAGTTCCTGAGCACCGGCGGTGTTGGGCAGAGATACACCCAGTTCGCGAGCACCGGTCAGAGCCAGGTTCAAATCTTTCTGGTGCAGGGCAATACGGAAGCCCGGGTCAAAGGTACCCTTGACCATACGCTCGCCGTGTACTTCCAGGATCTTGGAAGAAGCGAAACCGCCCATCAGTGCTTCACGCACCTTGGCAGGATCGGCACCGGCCTTGGAAGCGAATACCAGCGCTTCGGCAACGGCTTCGATGTTCAGCGCTACGATGATCTGGTTGGCAACCTTGGTGGTCTGACCGTCGCCGTTACCACCGACCAGGGTGATGTTCTTGCCCATGGCGTCGAACAGCGGCTTGACCTTGTCGAACACGGACTGCTCGCCACCAACCATGATGGTCAGCGCGGCATTGATGGCACCTACTTCACCACCGGATACCGGAGCGTCCAGGTAGTCGGCGCCGGTTTCGTTTACACGCTTGGCGATTTCTTTGGTGGCGATCGGAGAGATGGAAGACATGTCGATCACGATCTTGCCGGCGGTCAGGCTTTCGGCAACGCCGTTGGCACCGAACAGTACATCTTCAACCTGAGGAGTGTTAGGCACCATGGTGATGATGACTTCTGCTTCCTGAGCAACGGCTGACGGAGTGGCCAGCGCAATGCCGTTTTCACCCAGCAGGTCGGCCGGAGCCTTGTTGTAATGCTCGGAGAAATACAGGGTGTGACCCGCTTTTTGCAGGTTCTGAGCCATGGGCTTGCCCATGATACCGGTACCGATAAAACCAATTTTCATGTTCTTTTCCTCTTGTCTTGCGGCGCCGGCACTACCGACGCCAGGAGAAATCAGATGTTCGAGACTCAGACTACGCCGTGGGTCTTCAACCAGCCCAGACCTTCTTCGGTGGTAGTGGCCGGCTTGTACTCGGCGCCTACCCAACCCTGGTAACCAGCTTTGTCCAGGAATGCGAAGATGTTGTGGTAGTTCAGTTCACCGGTGCCCGGCTCGTGACGGCCCGGGTTATCAGCCAGCTGAATGTGGTTGATGATGCCCAGGTTCTTCTCGATGGTCGGGATGATGTCCCCTTCCATGATCTGCATGTGGTAGATGTCATACTGGAAAGCCAGGTTGTCGGAACCCACTTTCTCGATGATATCCAGCGCCTGCTGAGTGTTGTTCAGGAAGAAGCCGGGAATGTCACGGGTGTTGATCGCTTCGGCAATCAGCTTGATGCCCGCTGCTTCCAGCTTGTCGGCAGCAAACTTCAGGTTGGCCACGAAGGTCGCTTCCGCTTCTTCGTAAGACACACCGGCAGGCTGAATACCGGCCAGGCAGTTAATCTGGGTGTTGCCCAGTACCTTGGCGTATGCAATGGCCTTGTCGACGCCAGCCTGGAATTCTTCTACCCGATCCGGGTGGCAGGCGATACCGCGCTCACCACCGTTCCAGTCGCCGGCAGGCAGGTTGAACAGCACCTGAGTCAGGCCGTTGGCGTCCAACTTGGCCTTGATTTCTTCAGCAGGGAAGTCATAGGGAAACAGGTATTCAACGCCCTGGAAGCCGGCTTTGGCGGCGGCGTCGAAACGATCCAGAAAGTCGACTTCGGTAAACAGCATCGACAGGTTGGCAGCTAATTTCGGCATTGCGATGTCCTTTGTTCAGTTGGGGGCAAGAACAAGCCCGGTCGAGCGACCGGGCTTTATATCTCTATCAGTCGAGCAGAGAGATAGCAGTCGGGGCATCAATGCCTTTTTCTGCCAGTGCTTCAAACTCGTTAACTGCGTCGATTTCAACGCCCATGGAGACGTTGGTCACGCGCTCGAGGATAACTTCAACCACTACCGGTACAGAGAACTCGGCCATCAGCTTCTTGGCTTGTTCCAGGGCAGGAGCGATTTCTTCCGGCTTGAATACGCGGATGGCTTTACAGCCCAGGCCTTCAACCACTTTCACGTGGTCAACGCCGTACTCGCCCAGCTCGGGAGAGTTGATGTTTTCGAACGACAGCTGAACACAGAAGTCCATGTCGAAGCCGCGCTGTGCCTGACGGATCAGACCCAGGTAGGAGTTGTTTACCAGTACGTGGATGTACGGCAGTTTGAATTGGGCGCCAACGGCCAGTTCTTCGATCATGAACTGGAAGTCGTAGTCACCGGAGATGGCTACTACGTTGCGAGACTTGTCTGCAGCACACACACCCAGAGCGGCAGGAATAGTCCAACCCAGAGGGCCGGCCTGACCACAGTTGATCCAGTTACGTGCGCTATACACGTGCAGGAACTGGGCAGCAGCGATTTGAGACAAACCGATGGTGGATACATAGGTAGTATCGCGGCCAAAGACCTTGTTCATTTCCTGGTATACGCGCTGTGGTTTAACAGGCACGTTGTCGAAGTTGGTCTTACGCTGCATGGTGCGCTTGCGTTCCTGACACTCGGCAACCCAGGCAGAGCGATCTTTCAGCTTGCCAGCCGCTTTCCACTCTTTGGCTACTTCGATGAACAGCTCCAGAGCGGCGCCGGCGTCGGATACGATACCCAGATCCGGGCAGAATACGCGACCAATCTGAGTCGGCTCGATGTCTACGTGGACGAACTTGCGGCCCTTGGTGTAAACATCAACAGAACCGGTGTGACGGTTGGCGAAACGGTTACCCAGACCCAGTACGAAGTCGGATGCCAGCATGTTGGCGTTACCGTAGCGGTGTGAAGTCTGCAGACCACACATACCAGCCATCAGCTCGTGATCGTCGGGAATGGTGCCCCAGCCCATCAGAGTCGGGATTACCGGAACGTTAACCAGTTCGGCAAACTCGGTCAGCATGGCATCGGCGTTGGCGTTGATAACACCACCACCGGAAACCAGCAGCGGCTTGTCTGCTTCGTTCAGCATGGTCAGCGCTTTTTCGATCTGAATGCGGTTTGCAGCCGGCTTGTAAGCAGTCATCGGCTGGTAGGCTTCGGCATCGAATTCGATTTCGGCCATCTGCACGTCGAACGGCATGTCGATCAGCACGGGACCCGGACGACCGGAGCGCATGATGTGGAACGCCTGCTGGAAAGTACCGATCAACTGAGCCGGCTCCAGTACGGTGATGGCCCACTTGGTGACCGGCTTGGCGATAGACTCGATGTCTACGGCCTGGAAGTCTTCTTTGTGCATGCGAGCACGCGGCGCCTGGCCGGTGATGCACAGAATGGGAATGGAATCAGCCATGGCTGAGTACAGACCGGTGATCATGTCGGTGCCGGCAGGGCCGGAAGTACCGATACACAGACCGATGTTACCCGGATTGGCACGGGTATAGCCTTCGGCCATGTGAGACGCGCCTTCAACGTGGCGGGCCAGTACGTGCTCGATGGTACCCAGGCCACGCAGTGCTGCGTAGAAGGGGTTGATCGCGGCGCCGGGAACGCCAAAGGCTTTAGTTACACCTTCCAGCTCAAGGATTTTGGCGACTGCCTCGATTGCTTTCATTTTAGCCATAATCGGTATCCATTCATCTGAGGTGCTCTCGGCACCGTTGTTGGTTGTCCATGATATTCGGCACGTAGTTTCGCTTGGTGAGGCGATTAACAACCACGTAACCCTTAGCTTGATGATACAAAAAAAACTGTGACGATCAACATGTTTTTGGAA
>JAAEZO010000134.1 GCA_018222825.1 Gammaproteobacteria bacterium | reverse complement strand
AAGCCCGGGCGAGCTGCTCGCCCCCGGCGATATTTATGACTCCAATCGCATCGGCGTCAGCGCCATGCTCAAACGGCTCGGCATTCGGGTCATCGACTACGGCATTATCAAGGACGACCCTGCACTGATCCGTCAGGCTTTTATCAAGGCTGCAAAGGAGGCCGATGCGCTGATCACCTCCGGTGGTGTATCGGTCGGCGATGCGGACTACACCAAGCAGGTGCTGGAAGAGGTGGGCCGTATCGGCTTCTGGAAACTGGCCATCAAGCCCGGCAAACCCTTCGCCTTCGGCCACATCAACGACTGCCCCTTCTTCGGCCTGCCCGGCAACCCGGTATCGGCCGCCGTCACCTTTCATCTGCTGGTGCGCCCGGCATTGGCAGCACTGACCGGTGAAACCCTCAAGCCCACTCCCTTGCTGCAGGCAAAGGCACTGATGCCACTGAAAAAAAGCCCCGGCCGCATGGACTTTCAGCGTGGCATGGTCAGCACCCAGGCCGACGGCAGTCTGGGGGTCGTGGCCGCCGGCGCCCAGAGCTCGGCGGTATACAGCGCCATGGCCGAGGCCAACTGCCTGCTGCACCTCGAGCAGGACAGAGGCAACGTGGCCGAAGGCGAGATGGTCACCCTGGAGCTGATTGACGGGTTGTACTGGTGATGCAGCCACTCAGCGACGAAGAATGGCTGCGCTACAACCGCCAGATAGTGCTGCGCCAGTTCGATATCGAGGGTCAGGAAGCCCTGAAAAATGCCGCCGTGCTGATCATCGGCGCCGGAGGCCTGGGCTGCGCCGCCGCCCAGTATCTGGCGGTAGCCGGGGTGGGCCACATCACCCTGGTCGATCACGACCGGGTCGAGCTGTCCAACCTTCAGCGTCAGGTGCTGCATCAGGATAATGATATCGGGCGACTAAAGGTAGACTCCGCCGCCGACAGCCTGCGCGCCGCCAATCCCTATATAAAGGTGGTCACCCACGCCCGCGACGCCGACGATTCCTTGCTCACCCAATTGCTCCCTCAGCACCAGCTGGTACTCGACGGCACCGACAACCTGGACACGCGCCAGCGGGTCAACCGGCTATGCTTCGCCGCCAAAGTACCGCTGGTGTCGGCGGCCGTGATCCGCATGGAAGGCCAGCTCAGCGTCTTTACCTATGGCGACGACGAACCCTGTTACGGCTGCTTGAGCAAGCTGATGGGCGACGGCACCCTGAGTTGCGTTGAGGCCGGGGTACTGGCACCCATGGTAGGAGTGATGGGATCCTTGCAGGCACTGGAGGCCATCAAGCTGCTGGCCAACATGGGCCGTTCACCCAAAGGCAAGCTGCTGCTGGTGGACGGCCTCAACCTCAACACTCGAGAGCTGACCCTGCCCAAGGCGCCCGACTGCCCAATCTGCGGGATCGGTTCGTAGCAGTCAGGTAGTCAGGTAGTCAGGTAGTCAGGTAGTCAGGTAGTCAGGTAGTCAGGTAGTCAGAAGGGTAAAGGATCCGCTCCGCCGACACGCGGTGAATACATCCATGTACGCTCTCCGTTTCATCCCTGAAACGGAAGGTCGGCGGAGCAGATCCCTTTACCCTCCCTTCTAGCTTCGGCATCGGCTGTATGTTTCCATCAGGCGGCTGCGGCGTTGGTGAGAGGCAACAGGGATTGCCTCTTTCACACTACAGATCCAGCATGATTGAAAACAGGAGTTGGCAAAGCGCTACACCCCGCGTTCGTTGTTCCAGATCAGCACGTGCAATTGGGGCAGTACCCGAGCGTTGAACCAGCGGTCGGCGGTCACCTTGTCCACCAGCCAGCGCAGGCGGGCGTTGAGCGACTCGGTGTCGGTTTCCAGATCCGGCTGCTCGGGGGGGGCCGGTGACGGATTACACGGCTGCAGCGTCAGCGGCAGTTGCGGGTAGTCGGCGGCGACTGACCTCGCCCATTGATAATCGGTCTCGTCGGCGATCACCAGCTTCAGGCTGACCTGAGTCTGCTCGCCGGCTGCAGCCAGGCTGGCCTCGAACCGGTTACGGTTGAAGGCCATGCCGGAAGATGGCGGCTTGGGGCTGAGGGTGAGATGATCGAGCCGCGCAAACCAGTCTTGTACCTTGCTGCCCTGGGTTTCCATGGCGAAGGTATACCCCTCGGCATGGCCCAGTTCCAGCAACTCAGTCAGCGGCTGCAGTGCCGGATTACCGCCAGACAAGGTGACCAGCAGCGGCTGACCACCACTCAATTGCTTCACCTCGGCCATGATGGCCTCGGCGCTCATCGGCGCCCAGTCGGCCTTGAAGCGCGGCTCCACCGCATAGAGGGTGTCGCACCAGCTGCAACGAAAGTCGCAGCCACCGGTACGCACAAACACGGTCGGCACGCCAATCAGGGCCCCTTCGCCCTGAATGGTGGGGCCGAAGATCTCGCTGATGGCGATGCTCATGGCCGGTACTCCGCCCAGGTTTTGGGCGTTTCAGATACTGCAACCGCGCTCACCTCGGGCCAGCGGGCCCGGGCCCAGTCGAACAGGTGCCGGGCCAGCCGTTCGGCGGTGGTGCACTCGTCGCCCAGCACCTCGTTGAGGTGGCGGTGATCGAGCTTGTCATCGATGTAGTCCTTGAACGCCTTGAGTTCGAGGTAATCACGTACGAAGCCGTATTGATCCAGCGCCTCGCTTTGCAGCTCGATCACCACCACATAGTTGTGGCCGTGCAGCCGGGCACAGGGGTGCCAGTCCGGCATCTGGTGCAGCTGGTGGGAGGCGGAAAAGTGAAACTCTTTCTTTATGGTGTACATTTTTTCACCCTCGCGACCGCTTCCAACCAGTACTGCTCATCCTGATAAGGCGTCGGATCCACCACGCTCGCCAGGGTCATGGCTTCAATACGCTCCACACAGGTGCCACAGCGCCCGCAGTGAATGTCGCCGCCTTCATAGCAGGACCAGGTGTCGGCCACCGGCACTGCAAAACGTGCCGCGTCACGGGCAATTTCGGTCTTGTCGCTGTCCACGTAAGGGGCAAACAGTGCCACTTCGGCCACACCGTCCAGCGCCCGGGCCTGCATTTCACCGAACAGGCGAATAAAGTCGGGTCGACAGTCGGGATAGATGAAGTGATCACCGCCGTGTACCGCCAGCGCTACGGTGTCCAGATCACGAGCGGCGGCGACACCGAAGGCGATGGTCAGCATGATGGCGTTGCGATTGGGCACCACAGTCAGCTTCATGTTCTCTTCGCTGTAGTGGCCATGAGGCACATCGATGTCGTCGGTCAGGGCCGAGCCGGACAGTTGGCGGCCGATGTGGCCGATGTCCATTACCAGATGCGGTACACCGAGCCGCTCGGCGCACAGGCGGGCGGCATCGATTTCTTTCTTGTGGCGCTGACCATAATCGAAGGTCAGCAGAGCACCGAGGGACTGCTCCGCCGCCAGCCGATAGGCCAGGGTCACGGAGTCGAATCCGCCGGAGCAGATCAGTAATGCTTTCATATATTGTGTCCTTGTTTTGTCCGGGTAGGCTGCGACCGGGAGTAAAAGCGGCGCTATTCTAACGCCCGTTGAGACGAGATCAAATAAAAAGGGCGCCGAAGCGCCCTTTGTCGTTTAACCGGTTACCGAACCCGCTTACTTCTCGCCGAACTGCTCGGCCAGATACAACCAGGTGTCGATCACGGTGTCCGGGTTGAGCGAGACCGAGTCGATGCCCTGCTCTACCAACCAGGCGGCAAAGTCGGCGTGATCGGACGGGCCCTGCCCGCAGATACCCACGTACTTGCCGGCCTTGCGTGCAGCCTGAATGGCCATCGACAGCAGCGCCTTCACCGCCTCGTCCCGCTCGTCGAACGAGCCGGCCACCAGACCCGAGTCCCGATCCAGTCCCAGAGTAAGCTGGGTCATGTCGTTGGAGCCGATGGAGAAGCCGTCGAAGTAGGCCAGGAACTTGTCCGCCAACAGCGCGTTGGAGGGCAGTTCGCACATCATGATCACCTTGAGCCCGGCTTCGCCACGCTTGAGGCCGTTTTCCGCCAGAATGTCGATCACCGAGGCAGCTTCGGTCAGGGTACGCACAAAGGGGATCATGATTTCGACGTTGGTCAGACCCATGTCGTTGCGCACCCGCTTCATCGCCTCGCACTCCATGGCGAAACAGTCGCGGAAGTCTTCGGAGATATAGCGAGAAGCGCCCCGGAAACCCAGCATGGGGTTTTCTTCATCCGGCTCATAGGCGTCACCGCCCAGCAGGTTGGCATACTCGTTCGACTTGAAGTCGGACATGCGCACAATCACCCGCTCCGGCCAGAAGGCGGATGCCAGGGTAGAGATCCCTTCGGCCAGCTTGGCCACGAAGAACTCGCGCGGACTCTCGTAACCGGCGATGACTTCGTCAATCTTCAGCTTGAGCTCGGGGCTCTGGGTGTCGTAATTGAGCAGCGCCTTGGGGTGTACACCAATCATGCGGTTGATGATGAACTCCAGTCGTGCCAGACCCACACCGGCGTTGGGCAACTGGGCGAAGTCGAAAGCCCGATCCGGGTTACCCACGTTCATCATCACCTTCACCGGCGACACCGGCATGGAGCCGACTTCGGAGGTGTTGACCTTGAAGTCGAGCTGACCGTCGTAGATAAAGCCGGTATCACCCTCGGCGCAGGACACCGTTACTTGCTGGCCATCCTGAATGCGCTTGGTGGCGTCACCACAACCCACTACCGCCGGAATGCCCAGCTCGCGGGCAATAATGGCCGCGTGGCAGGTACGACCACCGCGATTGGTCACGATGGCAGCGGCCCGCTTCATGATCGGCTCCCAGTCCGGGTCGGTCATGTCGGTCACCAGCACGTCACCGGCCTTGATCTCGTCCATCTGCTCGATGGATGCAATCACCTTGGCGGTGCCGGCACCGATTTTGTGGCCGATGGAGCGGCCTTCGGCGATCACCTTGCCGGTTTCGTTCAGGGCAAAGCGCTCCAGCACATTGGCGTCCTGACGGCTGCGCACGGTTTCAGGACGGGCCTGTACTATATATAGCCGGCCGTCGATACCGTCTTTGGCCCACTCGATGTCCATCGGGCGGCCATAGTGTTTTTCGATGATCACCGCCTGCTTGGCCAGCTCCATCACTTCGTCGTTGGTCAACGAGAAGCTGCGGCGCTCTTCGCGGCTGGTTTCCTTGATGTCCACCTGCTTGCCGAGTTCCACGCCATCGGCGTAGATCATCTTCTGCAGCTTGGAACCGAGGGTCTTGCGCACCACTGCCGGACGACCGGCCTTGAGCGTTGGCTTGTGCACGTAGAATTCGTCCGGGTTGACCGCACCCTGCACTACCATTTCGCCCAGACCGACGGAAGAGGTAAGGAACACCACCTGATCGAAGCCGGACTCGGTGTCCAGGGTAAACATGACGCCGGAAGCGGCGATGTCGGAGCGCACCATGCGCTGAATGCCGGCAGACAGCGCCACACCGCGATGGTCGTAACCCTGATGCACCCGGTAAGAAATGGCGCGGTCGTTAAACAAGGAAGCAAACACGTGCTTGATGGCCACCATTACGGCGTCCAGGCCACGTACGTTGAGGAAGGTTTCCTGCTGGCCGGCAAAAGACGCATCGGGCATGTCTTCGGCGGTGGCGGAAGAGCGCACCGCAAAGGACGCCTGATCGCCGGCCTGACCGGTTAGTTCCTGATAAGCGCCGGAAATGGCCGCTTCCAGCTCGGGCTGAAAGGGTGTATCAATCACCCACTGGCGAATGGCGTTGCCGGCATCGCCCAGGGCCTGGATGTTGTCCACGTCCAGGGTATCCAGCAAGTCATGAATTTTTGCGTTGAGTCCGCTCTGCTCCAGAAACTCGTTAAAGGCGAAGGCGGTGGTTGCGAAACCGCCGGGAACCGACACTCCGGCTCCGGCCAGCTGGCTAATCATCTCGCCCAGAGAGGCATTTTTGCCGCCTACCCGGTCTACATCGTGCATACCGAGCTGTTCGTACCAAATCACATATTCCTTCACTGCCACGTCTCCAACAAAGATGTTCTTGGGGGTGCGTATTTCACCCTGCATCATGTGTATTCATGCAGAGCCTTGATTATTTCATGGTGCGGCTGGGCCTTGACACCGAATGATTCTACAATGGCGCCAAAAAGCGGGTAAACGTTTAACCTGCGCCAATACCCAAAAGTGAGATCTGGAGGTCCCATGCACACGGTTTTTTATGTATCTGATGGGACGGCGATCACAGCCGAAGTATTCGGCCATGCGGTACTGAGCCAGTTCCCTCTGCCTTTCGAGCAATTTACCATCCCCTTTGTGGAAGATGAAGCCAAGGCCCGCGCGGTAAAAGCCAAAATCAACGACAGTTATCATCAAAGCGGCAAGCAGCCGATGGTGTTTCACACCATTGTCGACAGTACCCTGCGCAACATCATCACCAGCAGTGATGCCATGTGTTACGACTTTCTCAACACCTTTGTTGCCCCCATCGAGCAACAACTCGGTGTCAAGGCCGAGCCCCGTACTCACCGCACCCACAGCATGGACAACAAGAAACATTACGATTCGCGTATTGATGCGGTAAACTACGCGCTCGATAACGACGATGGTGTGACCACCAAAGAATATGACGAGGCCGATATCATTCTCGTTGGTGTGTCCCGCTGCGGCAAGACCCCGACCTGCCTGTATCTGGCGCTGCAATTTGGTATTCGGGTCGCCAATTATCCCTTTATCGATCAAGACATGAGCCGGCTGAGTCTGCCCCCCGCACTGAAGGCCAATCGCCACAAGCTGTTCGGGCTGACCATCGACGCCAATCGGCTGCAGGAAATTCGCCAGCGCCGCCGGGCAGACAGCCGCTACTCTGCCGCCGAACAGTGTCGTTACGAACTGAACCAGGTAGAGCGCATGTTCCGCATGGAAGCCATTCCCTTTATCGACACCACCTATCACTCGGTGGAAGAGATCTCGGTCAAAATCCTCGAGCGCACCGGAATTCGCCGTCGTATTTATTGATTGAACACAATAAAAACTTAATAAAACTGCGATCCACCGCCCGACATTGCGCACAAAAACAAACAAAATGTTGATTTGGTGTTTACAAAAATGTATACATTACGCCTAGAGTTTAACTCAGCACGGCGTAGAACATAACTTCGGTTATGAAGGTGAATATCCGTTTGTGTTCAGAATGGTGTGTGATGCTTTATTCTATAGCGAACACAATCATGTACACAACCAGATGTTCAACAGGGCTACCGGCGGCATAATGTCGATACCGGTAATGCAAGCTGCTCTCGCACAAAAAAACAATAACAGCGTGA
>JAAEZO010000133.1 GCA_018222825.1 Gammaproteobacteria bacterium | reverse complement strand
AAAGGGCACGTTTTTCATGATGCTCTTGGGGCATAAGACATCTCGCTTAGTTATAGTCCCGAAGGGGAAATTATGATTTGAGTAATAGGGGGCTCACCGGCCAGTATAAGCCAAGCCCCCTTCCCAAACCACCATCAGCGAATGCTTATACGGCTAATAGACTACCGATGTGCCACCACGCAATTGCGCCCCTTGCTTTTGGCTTCATACAGAGCCTCATCGGCCTGATTCAGCAGGGCCTCGAGATCGCTGTCCTGGTGTCCTTCCACCACACCGGCACTCAGGGTCACCATGACTTCACTTTCGTCGAGGGGATTTTCCACCGGCTGGGATTCCACCGCCAGACGCAGGGTCTCGGCCTGACGAACACCCTGCTCCAACCCGGTTTCGGGCAGCAGTACAATGAACTCCTCACCGCCGTAGCGGGCGACGGTCGCGTCCTGACCGAAGATATCCATGATGGTAGTGGATACACTGACCAGCACTTCGTCCCCCATCAGGTGACCGTGTTCATCATTAATGCGCTTGAATTTGTCGAGGTCGAACAGGATCAGCGTATAGGGTTGTTCGCGACGGCTGTGACGACGGGTGTCTTCGAGTTGGCGCATAAACAGGCGGCGGTTCATCAGCCGGGTCAGCGGATCCCGGGTCGACTCCCGATACAAGTCCAGCAACATGCGCAGTTGCCCAGCCTGTACCCAGATCATCGACAGGCTGAAACACAGCAACAGCCAGACGCGGTCGATCAACTCGCCATTGTCCAGGGTGCGGGAGTCAAGCCAGTAGTCGGTGGCCAGTATCGCCACGATCAACACCACCGCCGCACGCAGGCCGGAGCGTACCGGCAGCGGCAGCACCGCCAGCAAGGCCAGCAGAAAATAGGGGAAGGCTATGTAGCCGACCGGTATCGGCACCCCGTCGCGGAAGCTCCAGAGGCTGACCAGGTTGAACAGCAGCAAAATCGCCAGCAGTGCATAGAGCGACATCACCATCCAGCGACGATTGAGTTTGCCCAGGTAACTGAGCGGCAACAAGGGAGTGAGCATGACGCTGGTGATCAGCCGGACTTTCCACAACAGCTTGAAGTGCGCCGGATCCAGCACCCACCAGTCGATGGCAATCCATCCGGCGATGCCGATAATAAGCAGGGTCACCAGCCAGCGAAAGCGAACGGCGACAACACCGATGCGGATGAGCTTAAAATCCCGAGAGTGATAGTTATCACTCCAGTATTCCTTGAGTTCCAACCCCTTCCCCTTTTCTTTATTGAATGATTAAACGGCAAACAGACAGAATAAAGCGTTCCATGTCGCTCAAGCAGTCACGACAGCTGCACCGCGATGGCGACAGAAATGACAAAAAACGCCAACATTACCCAAAGCCCACAAGGGGCGCCAGTGTATATTGCCGATGGTTAAAAATCATTGAGCAGACTGAAGTTTTGTTCTTTCCCGGTGGCGTGTTGCAGGGCGCGGGCTTAAGTGACAAAATTCCGCCCATGCACCAACAGGACTTCATCATGACCATCAAACTCTACGGCATCAAAAACTGTGACACTGTCAAGAAGGCCCGCAAGTGGCTGGATCAACACGGCATCGAATATCGCTTCGTCGATCACAGAGCCGACGGCCTGGACCCGGCCGAGCTGCAACACTGGCTGGAACAACTCGGCTGGGAGCAGGTGCTCAACAAGAGAGGCACCACCTACCGCGCCCTGCCGGACGCCGACAAGGCAAGCCTGGGCCCGGACACCGCCGCCGCCCTGCTGCAGGCACAGCCGGCGATGATCAAACGACCGCTGCTGGTCCTGGACGACGAGCTGCACCTGGGCTTCAAGCCCGAACTGTATTCCCGCCTCTTCAATAAGTAATCAAGGATTAGAATGACTGACTCTGCCGTGCTGGCCCTGACCCGGGACCTGATTAACCGCCCTTCCGTCACCCCCGAAGACGAAGGCTGCCAGGAGCTGATGGGCGCCCGCCTCAAAGCGCTGGGCTTTGAACTGGAAACCATGGTGTTTGAAGACACCACCAACCTGTGGGCCCGCCGGGGCAGCGAAGGGCCGCTGTTCTGTTTCGCCGGTCATACCGATGTGGTGCCGCCCGGCCCGCTGGATCAGTGGCACACCCCGCCGTTTGAAGCCACCGACATCGACGGTTACCTGCACGGCCGGGGCGCCGCCGACATGAAAGGCTCACTCGCCGCCATGATCGTCGCCACCGAGCGCTTCATCGCCGCACACCCGGATCACAAGGGCTCCATCGCCTTTCTGATCACCAGCGATGAAGAAGGTCCCTTCATCAATGGCACCACCCGGGTGATCGACACCCTGGAAGCCCGCAACGAAAAAATCACCTGGTGTCTGGTGGGCGAGCCCTCCTCCACCCATGAAGTGGGTGACGTGGTCAAGAACGGCCGTCGCGGCTCGCTGACCGGTGATTTGGTGGTCAAAGGCATCCAGGGCCATGTGGCCTATCCGCACCTGGCCGACAACCCGGTGCACAAGGCCGCCCCGGCGCTGACCGAACTGGCCAACACCGTATGGGATCACGGCAACGAGTTTTTCCCGCCCACCAGCTTCCAGATTGCCAACGTGCAGGCCGGTACCGGTGCCTCCAACGTGATTCCGGGCGAGTTCAAGGTGCAGTTCAACTTCCGCTTCAGCACCGAGCTGGATCAGGACAAGATCAAGGCCCGGGTACACAGCGTGCTCGACGCCCACGGCCTGGACTACCACATCGACTGGCTGCTCAACGGCAAACCCTTCCTCACCGACAAGGGTGATCTGGTGCAGGCCACCGTAGAGGCCATCAAGGCGGTCAAGCATCAGGAGCCGGCCCTGCTCACCACCGGTGGCACCTCCGACGGTCGCTTCATCGCCCAGACCGGCGCTCAGGTGATCGAGCTGGGTCCGGTCAACGCCACCATTCACAAGCTCAACGAATGCGTGAAAATTGCCGATCTGGAACTGCTCACCGACATGTACGAAGGCATTCTGGACCGTCTGCTGGCATGAACCCACTCTGCCTGCTTGGCCTGAACGATACTCATCTGGTGGCCCTGAACGAGCCGGGTCACCGGCTGCAGGCTGAAGCCAGAGATGCCTTCATGGCCATGCAGTCGGCGGCGGCCGAGGCCGGTTTTCAATTGATGCCGGCCTCGAGCTTTCGCAGCTTCGAGCGCCAGCTGGCCATCTGGAACGGCAAGTTCGAGGGCAAGCGACCGCTGCTGGATGCCGACAGCCAACCGCTGAATGCGCTGGCTTTGAGCGAGCCCGAGCGTATACTCGCCATTCTGCACTGGAGCGCCCTGCCCGGCACCAGCCGCCATCACTGGGGCACGGATCTGGATATTTACGACCCGACCCTGCTGCCCGCAGATAAAAAGCTGCAGCTCGAGCCCTGGGAATATGAAGCGGACGGGTATTTTTATCCGCTCAGCCAGTGGCTGACCGCCAACATGGGTCGCTTCGGCTTTTATCGGCCCTTTGCCCACCACAACGGCGGCGTGGCGATGGAGCCCTGGCACCTGAGCTATCGCCCGCTGGCCACCGATTGCGCCAGCCAGCTGACGCCTTCATTGGTGGCCGAGGCCTTGCGGTTGCAGCCAGTGGCGGGGAAAAAGCATATCCTTACCCTGTTGGACGAGATTTTCGCCCGTTACATCACCATTACCGAGGATTAAGCCATGAGCACCTGGCTCTGGATTGCCCTGCCGTTATTGTTTGTCGTCGGCCTCTTTGTCGGCGCGCTCAAGGACACCAAGCAGATTGAAAGATCGGTCAAAAAAAACCGCGACAAGATGAACCTGAAAGACTGGGATACCGAAGAAAGCAAGAAAGACGACTGGGGCGTGCCTCCCGGCAGCTACCACCCGAATGATGAAAACAAGAAGAAAGAAGACGACAAAAACAAAGACTGATATTTTCGCCTGTCCTGTAGGGTCGATTTCAATCGACCACGGGGCTATTGTGTCACGCCTTCGGTCGAATACTTCTCTTAAAAATAAGTCGACCCTACATAAAACGACTCCCATAAGCGCCCATTTATGCGGCGCAAATAACCCTTCAATCCGGTGTTAACGGCCTGCGTTGCAGACCCTGCCGGCTGAAGCGGCAGCTATCGATCAAGCACCAACCATCTAAAACAACCCGAGTTGCTGGCCGATTAGCGCATCGAAACTCAGGCCCGCAAAGGGCAGTATGGCGTCGGCCACCGGCTTGAGCTGGCGGTCGACGTAATGCTGATAATCGATGGCCGACGCCTGATATTCCACCGGCTCGGGGCCATTTACCGTGATCAGATAACGGATCACCCCCTTCTGTTGATAACGCAAGCGCGCGCCTCGCCGGGCATTGTGTTCATCAGCCAGGCGCGCCGCCCGCACCTGAGGTGGCTGTGACTTCACATACTGAGCCAGCGGCCGCCGCAGTCGCTTGCGATACACCAGCTCCGCATCCCGCTCCCCGGCCAGGGTCTGGGCCAGGGTCTGGCGAATAAAGTCGCTTGGGTCCTGATCATCAAACACCAGCCGGTACAGCTCGGTCTGAAACTGCTGCGCCAGCGGCGTCCAGTCGGAGCGCACCGTCTCCAGCCCCTTGAACACCAGCTCGGCCTGACCTTTTTTGATGCTCAAGCCCGCATAGCGTTTTTTCGAGCCCTGCTCCTGACCGCGAATGGTCGGCATCAGAAAACGGGCATAATAGCGTTCGAACTGCAATTCGAGGCAGCTGTCCAGCTGCAGCTCCGTCGCCAGCTGCAGCCGCCACTGCTCGGTCATCAGGGTGGCCAGCCGCTGGCCTTCACCGCTGGCGGTATGCTCATCGTGATGACCGGTCAGCAGCACAAACACCGAGTCGGTATCGCCGTAAATCACCTCATGGCCTTCGGCTTCGATCCAGCGGGCGGTCTGCTGCATGATTTCGTGGCCACGCAGGGTAATGGAAGACGCCAGCCGGGTATCGTAGAAGCGACAACCGCCGGAGCCGAGCACCCCATAGAAGGAATTCATCAGTATCTTGATCGCCTGGGAGCGAGGCGCATCCCGCTCGTGCTTGGCCTGATCCCGCTCCTGCCACAACCGCTCGATAATGGCCGGCAGAAAGTGCCGCCGGCGGGAAAACCGCGCCCCGCGAAAACCGGGAATGGCATCGTCCTCTTTCAGCCCCAGCACCAGCCCCAGCGGATCGATTCTGAAGGTACGAATAATGGCCGGATACAGGCTCTTGAAGTCCAGTACCAGCACATGACGGTAGAGCCCGGGCCTCGAGTCCATCACGTAGCCGCCGGGGCTGGCCAGGCCGCCACCGGCGGGCAGGTTGGGCGCTACAAAACCGGCCCGGTGCAGATGCGGCAAATAGACCTGGGTAAAGGCCGCCACCGAGCCACCGACCCTATCCAGCTCCAGCCCGGTGAGCTGGCTACGCAGGCGCAGAAAGTCGAGCAGCCGAGTGTGCTCGAAAATATCCCACACCAGCCGGCAGTCTTCCAGGTTGTAGGCGGCAAGCTTGGGCTTGTTATGGCGAAAGTCCCGGGTAATGGCCGCCAGCCGATGCTCCACGTCTTCGGTCTGCTTGCCCCGGCCCAGCAGCTGACGCGACACCGACTCCAGGCTGAAGCTGTCGAACTGGTAACAGGCGGTCTTGATCGCATCGATACCGTCTATCGCCACCCGTCCGGGCAGGGTCAGAAACACCTGCCCGGTATAGCTCGACTCCCGCAGAAACGCCGCCTCACCGCCTCGCCCCAGCCGCAGCCTGAGTCCATGCAGTGCCGCCCGCTGCAGCAGCAGGCGAAAGTCGAAGCCGACCAGATTCCAGCCGATGATGATATCCGGGTCGTGACGGTTCAACTCCTGCTCCAATGCTTTCAGCAGCGCCGGCTCGTCCGCCACCCACTGCATATCGGTCTCTGCCGGCTCAGGCTTGCCTATCATCAAGACCCGCGCCAGCCCCTCGCCGTAAAGGCCGATGGAATACAGCTCGCCCCGAGCCGAGCATTCGATGTCGAGTGACAACACTCGAAAACGGGGGCTCCAGTCACCGGGTTTAAGCCGGACCCGGCTGAACTGGCGATAACCGGCGGCCGCCTGGGGTTGCCCGATAAAGTCGACCGAGCCACGAATAAAACGGCTGAGCAGAAAACGCTCGTGCAGCCGCAGATCGTCTTCAAACACCCCGATGCCGTCACGACGCAAACACTCGGCGGCGGCCCTGTGTTCGGCCATGGTGGCAAAATAGAGCACCGCCACCGGCTGATATTCCAGGGTCTGCAGGCCGGGCTCGGCCCATTGATAGCCGATGCCGGCACTCTCCAGGCTTAGCGCCACCGCTTCCCGCCGTTCACTCGGTACCATCAACAGCGGCCGCTCGCCGGACAGCAGCAAGCGCACCGGCCCCTGTGCGGTACAGAGCCAGTAGATGATTTCGGTGCTGCCGGCCCGGTCACGGCTGTGACGGGTCAGGATAAAACCCTGCTCGATCTCGGTCATGGCGGCATTATACCGATTCCGAGTTCGAGAACATGAGGAGATATCGGCGAGGCGTTCTGTTCGTTAAGCATAAAAAAGCCCCGCCAATGCGGGGCTGTTATCCAGAGCAAAGCCGAACGGGCTTAGCGGATCAGATCGGTGCGCTGAAAGGCATCACCCAGGGTACGCGCCAGCTGGCTCAGGATGTCGGCAGACACCGGCACCTTGTTCTTGTCGCTCAGGGTGATACTGCTTTGCTCACCCAGGTCGCCCAGCTGAATGCGATATTCCTGCTCGGGAATTTCCAGTGCCGGCAGTCCCAGGTCACGCCATTTGCCGTTGCTCAGGCCATCGAACGCCACGTCCACGTAACCCAGCGCCTGCTGGCGGTTGGTCAGTTCGAAACCAAGCTGCGGCAACAGGGTGACCAGCCGTTTCCAGCTTCTGTCATAGCCTTCGTCGGTCAGCAAGCGGCCTTCTGCTTGATCCAGTGTCAGCTGGATCGGGCTGCGGTCGAGCAGCTCCTGCTGCTGGGTCAGCGCGCGCTGATAAGACAGCGAAAAGGCATTCAGCATGGCGGCTTCCGCCCGTTGCCGATCCTGCGTCAGCATGGTATCGCCGCCCTCGGCACTCACCTGCACGGCCACCGCGCGGCGAACCGCATCCGGCATCAGCTGCCAGTTGAATTGCTGTTTTTCGTTGCCGATGGCTCGACCATTGCTGCGCCAACCCTGGGCGGTCTGACTGAATTCGGCTTTTTGCCCCTTGAAGAAGGCTTCCAGCGCCTGGCTCAGTTCCTGCTCCAGAGGCTGATCCAGCCGTTGCTGATAAAACCAGAGACCACTACCGATGTCGC
>JAAEZO010000132.1 GCA_018222825.1 Gammaproteobacteria bacterium | reverse complement strand
GGACAGCTATGTGGAAAAAGCCGACACGGTGATTTTCCAGCAGGCCATCTAAGCCGCCAAAGTGACAGTGTGAATGTCAGAGCCAGCCTTCGGGCTGGCTTTTTTGATCCTGACGTACCCTGTTCACCGATCCGGTTTATCTGTTTAAAGGGAACCATTCGAAAATATAACGGCGCAGCTTGATCTAAATCAAAAATTAAATAAGAATGCTTCTTCTTTAGGTTTGTGGGTTTTTATCTTTCAATCTTTACAAGGAGTTGTTCGTGCATACCTTTATTCAGTCCTTCGCTCTTCCCCCCAAAAAAATGATGGCGTCCGCCGTGGGGCTGGCGGTGGCGGCTTTGGCCGTTCCGGCGCAGGCCGAATCGCCGAATGTGACCCAGCTCGACACCATTACCGTCAAGGATGTGCGCGATCAGGGCTACAAGGCAAACGAGTCGGCTTCATCCAAGTACGTAAAGCCGCTGCTGGATACGCCGCAGACCGTGACCGTGGTGACCAAAAAAGTGATGGAAGAGCAGCAGGCGCTGAGTTTGCGGCAGGTGCTGTCGAACGTGTCGGGCATTACCTTCGATGCGGGCGAGGGCGGTGGTGGCTCCGGCGACAAGATCAATATTCGCGGTTTCAGCGCCAATTCCAACATGCAGATTGACGGCCTGCACGACAGCAGCCAGAACAACCGTACCGACACCTTCAATATCGAACAGGTGGAAGTGCTGAAAGGGCCCAACTCGGTATTTGGTGGCGCCGGCACCACGGGTGGAGCCATCAATCAGGTGAGCAAGTCCCCCAAACAGCGCGATTTCGCCGAAGTTGGCGCCAGTATCGGCACCGATAATTATCACCGGCTGACGCTGGATGCCAACAAAACCCTGGATGATGTGGGGGTGGACAGCGCGGCCCGCATCAACCTGATGGCGCACGAAAACGAGGTGCCGGGCCGTGATGAGGTTGACCGCCAGCGCTTCGGTATTGCGCCTTCCGTTACCATCGGTTTGAGCGAGCAGACCCGGGCGACCCTGAGCTACTTCCATCAGACCGACGATAACCTGCCCGACTACGGTCTGCCGGCTCGCGACGGCAAGATATTGCCCGGAGTGGATTCGGAAAGTTACTTCGGCTGGCGCAACCTGGATGAAGAAAAAATACAGTCCGATGCCGTTACCCTCAAACTGGAGCACGAGCTGAACGATACCGCTCGCCTCGAGAACCAGACCCGCTACAGCCGGGTAGACAGAGATACCATCATTTCTGCCGCTCATGTGAATACCGACGGTCTGGCCCCCGGCCGTTACACGCCGGCCGGCCCGCAGGCTTATCGGCGCGATGCCCAGACCGAGCTGTGGGTCAATCAGACCGGCCTGAGCACCGAGTTTGACACCGACGGCCTGAAGCATGACATGCTGATCGGTGCCGAGATCTCCCGGGAAAGCTATGATTTGACCTCGTCCAACCTGGGGCTGGACTTCAGCGGTATTGATTACGATCTCAATAACCCGCCGGGGCTCTGGAATGGTGACACCACCTATACTCCGCGCGGCGGCACCGATGCCGAGCTGGATACTCGAGCACTCTACGTGTTCGATACCGTCACTTTGCACCCGCAGTGGGATCTCAGCCTTGGCCTGCGTCACGACTGGGTATCCGGTGAAACCACCAACAAAGACAGCGGCCTCACTACCAGCAGCAGCGATCAGATGTTCAGCGGTCGTGCTGGCCTGGTATTCAAACCGGCAGACAATGGTCGCATCTACCTGGCTTACGGCACCTCCTTCAACCCGTCGGCCGAAGCGCTGGCCACCTCTGGCCGAGTATCGGGTGAAGACTTGAAGCCCGAGAAAAACAACACCTGGGAGCTGGGCACCAAATGGGAACTGCTGGATGGCCGTTTGGGGCTCGACGGTGCCCTGTTCCGAGTTGATAAAACCAACGCCCGCGAGACCAACGAGCTGACCAATGAACTGGAACTGGCCGGCGAGCAGCGGGTGCAGGGCGTGGAACTGGGGCTGACCGGTGAGCTGACCGAACAATGGAAAGTGTTCGCCAACTACACCCTGCTCGACAGCGAAACCCTGAAGTCGGCGGCCGCGCCGCAAACCGGTGGCCGCTCCGCCGAAGGCCAGCCATTGGGTAACACGCCGCGCAACAGCGGCAACCTGTGGACCACCTATGAACTGGCTTCCGGCCTGGAAATTGGCTATGGCGCCCGTTATGTCGGCTCTCGCTATGTGGCCTCCGACGTGGACGCCAAGATCGACAGCTACTGGCTGCACAATGCCATGGCTTCCTACCGGGTGAACGAGGCATTGAGCCTGCAGTTGAACGTGAACAACCTGTTCGACGAGGAATATGTGGAGCGAGTGCGCGGTCGTCCGGGTACCGATACTCGCAGCTCGGCGGTAGAGCTGGGCGACGGCCGCTCGGCGGTGCTGTCGGCCAACTACCGGTTCTGAGGACAGGCGCTCGGTTTGACGAAGGCATTGCCTGTAATACCCGGCAACATAGGCCAAAGGGACGACGTTACGACACGCTTCGAGCACTTCCCTGTGTCGCTCGGCAAATACCGTCCCTGGTATTTGATCGGTCGTGACGCCGCACCCTTCGGCCTCTTTCTCGCCGAACCGAGTTGTCTGTTTGAAGCTGCCTGACAATATATTGAAAGCCCCTGGCGGGGCTTTATTCATTATCAAGACAATGAGTATTTCATCATGATGTTACATATCCCCGGCGTGCTCAGCG
The DNA here is from genome assembly GCA_018222825.1 of Gammaproteobacteria bacterium. Taxonomy (GTDB): domain Bacteria; phylum Pseudomonadota; class Gammaproteobacteria; order Enterobacterales; family Aeromonadaceae; genus Oceanimonas. The sequence goes on along the minus strand of JAAEZO010000132.1, from coordinate 4,597 downwards.
CCGAACAGCTGGCCGAGTGCCGACAAAAGCTGCTGGCCGCCCAGTGGACCGATGGCAACGTTACCGCCGGCTTTCAGTCGGCTCAGGCCAAGAACAACCTGCAGTTGCCGGAAGACGACGAAACGGCGCGCGCAATTGGCGAGCTGATCACCTCGGCCCTGGCCCGGCACCCGCTGTTTATTGCCGGTGCCTTGCCGGCCAAAATTTTTCCGCCGCTGTTCAATTGTTATCAGGGCGGCCAGTCGTTTGGCGTGCACGTGGATAACGCGGTGCGCGTGAACAGGGCCACCGGCGAGTCGATTCGTACCGACCTGTCGGCCACGCTGTTTTTCTGCGAACCACATGAATACGAAGGCGGTGAGCTGGTGGTGGAAGACAGCTATGGCGCCCACAGCGTCAAGCTGCCGGCCGGTGACCTTATCCTGTACCCGTCGAGCAGCCTGCATCGGGTAAAGCCGGTGACGGCGGGGGCGCGGATCTGTTCGTTTCTCTGGATTCAGAGCATGGTGCGGGACGACGGCCAGCGCAGTCTGTTGTTTGATCTGGATACCGGCATACAGCGGGCGAACCAGCAACTGGGAGCCGACAGCGAGACCAGCATTCAGCTGACCGGCGTGTATCACAACCTGCTGCGGCGTTGGGCGTTGTAACACAGTGGGTGAGGTGAAGGGCAGAGTCGAGAGAGGTTACGCCGGCAATAAAAAAGGGCCGGTAAATACCGGCCCTTAAAGCGAGACAAACAACCGGTTTAACCGGCCTGCTTTGCCTGTTCCTGTTGTTCGGCAGTTTCTTCTGCCTGCGGCTGGCTCAGCGGCATGATGATGTTCATCAGGATGGCGGTGATACCACCGGCGGCAATGCCGGAAGAGAACACGTTCTTGATGAGCTCAGGCATGAACTGCAGGATATCCGGGCGCTGAGAAATACCCAGGCCCATGCCGAACGAAATGGCCATGATGAACAGGGCGCGACGGTCCAGACGCTCGCGGGACAGAATGCGTACCCCGGCGGCGGCAATGGAGCCGAACATCACCAGGGTAGCGCCGCCCAGTACCGGCTCGGGAATGCGCTGCACCAGGGTGCTGATGGCCGGGAACAGGCCCATGATCACCAGAATACCGGCCACGAAGAAACCGACATGACGGCTGGCAACACCGGTCATCTGGATCACGCCGTTGTTCTGGCTGAAGGTCGATACCGGAAAGGTGTTGAACACCGAGGCCAGCGACGAGTTGACGCCATCACCCAGTACACAGCCCTTGAGGCGGCTCATGTAAATGGGGCCGGAGACCGGCTCGCCGGACACTTCTGACGTCGCGGTGGTGTCGCCGATGCCTTCCAGTGCGGTGATCAGGAACACCAGTACCAGCGGAATAAACAGCGAAGCGTCGAAGCCCAGGCCGTATTGCAGCGGAATGGGGAAGGCCATGGAGGGCAGGGTGCCTTCCAGCGGGGCCAGCTTGCCCATGTACCAGGCCAGCAGGGTGCCGGAGACCATGGCAACCAGAATGGACGACAGGCGAACATAGGGGTTACGGCTGCGGTTCATCACTATGATGATACCCAGCACGGTACCGGCCAGGGCCAGGTTGTCGAGAGAGCCGAAAGTACCGCTCGACATGGCGCCGAAGCCGCCACCGATGGAGGTCAGACCCAGCTGGATCAGCGTCAGGCCAATCAGGGTAACGATGATGCCGCTGACCAGCGGCGATATGATGCGGCGCGCCAGGTGCAGAAAACGTGACAGAATCATCTCGGTGGGGGCGGCCAGCAGGGCTGTGCCGAAAATGGCGGCCAGCATGGCTTCGGTGGTGACGCCGCCGTCTTTCATCGCCAGGCCACTGGCGATGATGGGGCCGAGAAAGTTGAAGCTGGTGCCCTGAATCGACAGCAGACCGGTGCCGACGGGACCAAAACGCTTCATCTGAATAAAGGAAGCCACACCGGTAATGAACAGCGACATGCTGATGATATGGGAGGTGTCGGCGGCGGGAATACCCAGAGTCTGACAGATGATCAGCGGCGGCGTGATCACGGCCACGAACAGCGCCAGCAGGTGCTGAATGGCGGCGAACAGAGACTGAACGAAGGGGGGTTTATCGTGTAGCTTGTAGACCAGTTCCTGTTGGCTGGTCTGATGGTGCGGGTCATGACTCATGGTGTCTGCGTTCCAATGATGTATACAATTTATTAATGAGACGGCCTGATTGTTTTTATGATTGGCCTGTCTGACGGGTCAATTTTTCTTTATATAAAGATTTTTTATCTGCATATATTGCGAGATGCGACCGAATATTCCCTCTGGTGGAGGAAAGTGGCATAGGATACTGGAGATAAATGCATCAGGCCAGTTTCCTTGAATTGAATTTGCATGAGCAGTTGTGAACAATGTAATTACTTGATGCAAATTAATCCCCAAAAAGGTGTGTTCGCGCAGGTGCGATAAAGGCCCTGGCTGCCAGCCGTTCTTTGCAATGGTGTTGCGAATGGTTTTCTTTTAGAATCTTGTGCGCATCTGGTCTGGGAGGACCGGACGGAACGGAACGAATTGCACGGAGATGAACCATGGAACGCCTTGATGCGCTGCTGCTGTCTTTGCAGGCCCTGCTGCTGAACCCGATGCTCGAGCGGTTGGTGGGCATCTTCGATCTCAATGGCCGTTTTTCGGTGGTCTTTATCGGCATTTCCTATTTGGCGGCACTGCTGCTTTACCGGCGGCGTTTGCAGGACGGCACCACGACGGCCAGCAGTTACTGGCGCTTCATCGGTGGCAGGGAAGTGCTGTTGCACCCTTCGGCGCGGCTGGACTATCAGTATTATCTGGTGCGCGGCGTGCTCAAGCTGGCCTTTGTGCTGCCGGTGGTGGCCCTGGTGGATCCCTATATCTGGGAGTCCCGCGATTATCTGGGCTTCTTCGAGCGGGTATGGGGCGAACGGCCCCGACAGGGCGAAAACATGGGGCTGATGATGCTCTATGGCCTGGGCCTGTTTCTGATCGCGGACTGCGCTCATTACTGGGTACACCGGGCCTTTCACTGTCGCTGGTTGTGGGAATTCCACAAGGTGCACCATTCGGCAGAAGTGATGGTGCCGGCGACGGCCAGCCGCGTTCATGTGGTGGAAAAGGTGGCCGACAAGGTCATCAAAGGGGCCTTTATCGGTGCCTATGCGGGCGGCTTCTATTACCTCTGTGGCGGCAGTGTGAGCAAATACACCCTGTTCGGCTCCAGCTATCTGGTGCTGCTGTTCAACTCCCTGGCCGCCAACCTGCGGCATACCCATATCTGGTTGTCGTTCGGCCCCGTGATTGAGCATGTGATCAACAGCCCCGCCCAGCATCAGATCCATCACAGCAATGACCCTAAGCACTTCAACCGCAATTTCGCCACCAACCTGTCGCTCTGGGACTGGATGTTCGGCACCCTCTATGTCACCGGCTGGCAGCCGGAGCCGCTGACCTTTGGCGCCGGCAAGCCGGAAAACAACCGCTACCGCAGCCTGTGGGCGCTGATCTTTCTGCCTTTTATCCTGACATTCAGCCGGTTACGGGACCGACTGCGGTTGCGGCTGGCCGGCCGACGATCTCCGCCGAATCCGGCAGGCTGAAACAGCGCTGTTCAGTGCCGGCCACCGGGAGTAGAATCGCGGCTTTATTGCTGGAGGTGTCTGTGGAGTTTGAATTTTTTCGGGATCTGAATGGTCATCATCGAGCCCGTTTTACCATGGGTCACGAGGTGATGGGGCAATGGCTGACCGACGAGATCAGTATTGCCGAGGCAACGGCGTTGCTGGCGACCATCAAGCATCTTGAAGCGGGTGAAGCGCAGGAATTCAAAAAGACCTATCCGGAATGCACCCTGCTGCTGACCCGGGAAGAAGCCGAGCTCAGCGCCCACGCCCTGGCCTTCGATACCGATGATATGGAAGACGGCCTGGCCTATTACGACGACGAGTTGTACGCCGGTTGCGGCCTGGACGATCTGGCTCGGGTGCTGGAGCAATGGCGGGAGTTCTGCAGTAACCGTTAATAATAGCGCCGAGCACATGCAGGTATTGCTGTAGGCGATGCTTCAGCTTCGCAATGTGGCGTAGCCACATCCTGCAATATTGCAGAGCAATATCTTTGCTGCGCTATTTCAGATGCTGCCATATGTTTAATTTTATAATCCAACTCATCGTAACGGGTTGGTTTTGTGCACCAGAACCTGCGTTGCAGGTTTTCGGCGCTCAAAGCACGCGACTACATTCGTGCAATATGTTTAGCTCGGCGCTAAAACTTTACCCTTCCCCGTCCGCTTTTGATTTTTCCCCTGAGCGTCTTGCTGTCGGCGCGCTTGCGTTTGGCGGCCTTGCTCGGCTTGGTGGGGCGGCGCACCTTTACCGGTTTGCCGGCTTGCTGCAGCAGGGCGAGCAGGGCTTCTTTGGCGGTTTCCTTGTTCATCAGCTGGCTGCGATGGCTCTCGACACGGATCATGATCCAGCCCGAGGCCAGTATTCGGTTGTCCTTCATTTGCCGCAGCGCGTCCTTGTAACTGTCGGGCAGGCTGGGGCTGTTGGCGTAGTCGAAACGCAGCTGTACCGCCGAGTCGGTCTTGTT
>JAAEZO010000131.1 GCA_018222825.1 Gammaproteobacteria bacterium | reverse complement strand
ATACCGGCGCCGATGCCGCGTCGGTGATTTTCGATGCGGTCGAGGCCGCCAAGGCACGCAAGGTTGATGTGCTGATTGCCGATACCGCCGGTCGCCTGCAGAACAAGGCGCATCTGATGGACGAGCTGAAGAAAATCGTGCGCGTAATGCAGAAAGTAGACGGCGCGGCGCCGCACGAGATCATGCTGACCCTGGATGCCGGTACCGGCCAGAATGCGATCAGTCAGGCCAAGGTATTCAACGAGGCCGTGCCGATTACCGGCATTACCTTGAGCAAGCTCGACGGCACCGCCAAGGGCGGGGTTATCTTTGCGGTGGCAGACAAGTTCGGCATTCCCATTCGTTACATCGGCGTGGGCGAAAAAATCGATGATCTGCGGCCCTTCAATTCCCGGGAATTCATCGACGCCCTTTTCAGTCAGGAAGAATAAATGATCCGCTTCGAGCAGGTTAGCAAGGTATACAGCGGCGGCTTTCAGGCCCTGCAAAAGGTCAGTTTCCACCTGAAAAAGGGGGAGATGGCGTATCTTACCGGCCATTCGGGGGCCGGCAAGAGCACCCTGCTCAAGCTGATCAGCGTGATGGAAAGGCCCACCGATGGCCAGGTGATATTCAACGGTCAGGATGTGAGCCGTATCGATCGCGGCCATATTCCCCATGTGCGGCGCCGTATCGGCATGATTTTTCAGGATCATCATCTGATTAACGGCCGTACCGTGTTCGACAACGTGGCGTTGCCGCTGGTGATCGAAGGGTACAGCCATCAGGACATTCGTCGTCGGGTGTCGGCGGCGCTCGACAAGGTCGGCTTGCTCGGCAAGGATCGCTACTTTCCGCCCATGCTGTCCGGCGGTGAGCAGCAGCGGGTGGGCATTGCCCGGGCCATCGTCAACAAGCCGTCACTGTTGCTGGCTGACGAGCCCACCGGCAACCTGGATCCCGAGCTGTCGATGGAGATTCTGCGGCTGTTCGAAGCCTTTAACCGGGTTGGCGTCAGCGTGCTGATTGCCACCCACGATACCGGCCTTATCAACTCCCAGCGTTATCGTACTCTGACCCTGGAAGGCGGGCGAATGCAGACGGAGGAAGCGGTATGAGAGGGCATAAGCTGTCCTGGCCGCAGCGACTGGCCATGTATGGCGTCGATCATCTGCGCCAGTTGTTCGCCAGTCTGGGTGAGCTGTGGCGTACACCGCTGAGTTCGCTGATGACCATTGCCGTGCTGGGGGTCAGTCTGGCGTTGCCAGCGAGTTTTTATGTGTTGCTGAAAAATGCCGAGTCGGTCAGTGAGTTCTGGCAGAGCAAGGCGCAGATCAGTTTGTATCTGCAACAGGGTGCCACCGAAACTCAGGTAAACGAGCTGCAACAGCGGCTGGCGACCCTGGCCGAGATAGAAACCATCACCTATATCAGTGCCGCTCAGGGCCTGGCCGACTTCAAGGGCGCCGCCGGTTTTGCCGACGCGCTGGAGCTGCTGGAAGACAATCCGTTGCCTGCGGTGTTGATTCTCAACCTGTCCGAAAGCGGCCGGGCACCGGATGCCGCCGAGTTGCTGCTGGCGGACATGAGTGCCGAGTCCATCGTGGCCAATGCCCGGCTGGACATGGCCTGGCTGGCCCGATTGTCGGGCATTGTCGATCTGTTACGCCAGGCGGTAGTGGGCATGGCGACCCTGTTGCTGGCCGGCGTCTTGCTGGTGGTCAGCAATACTCTGCGGCTTAACATCCTCAACTGCCGGTACGAGATTGAGGTGATGAAGCTGGTGGGCGCCACCGACAGCTTCATTCAGCGGCCCTTTTTATATGTGGGCTTGTGGTACGGCATTATCGGCGGCCTGCTGGCCTGGTGGTTGACCCTGGTGATGGTGTTCTGGCTCAGCCACAAGGTAAACGCGCTGGCGGCCTTGTACCAGAGTGACTTTGATCTGCTGGGACTGGGAGCGCAGGAAAGCCTGCTGCTTATTCTGACCGGCACCCTGCTCAGCCTGCTGGCGTCCGGATTTTCGGTGCGGCGTCACATTCGCGCCATAGAGCCCGGTTGAACTCAATGCCCTTATTGTGGTCTCATGGGGGCAGAAACAGGCGATCCGCTTGACATTTATTCCCAGATAAATACATTTTCCGTTGCTGCGCCCTCATCTTGCAATGTGTGCACAACCAGACCACCAACGTCATGGCAGGGTGCAAGCCGCAGCTGTTTTGATACGGAGTCATGTAATGAATGCGAGTTTAATGACGACAGATTTTCAGCGCCACTTTGCCCTGGTTCCCCAGGGTAGCCTGGAGGCCTATATCCAGGCAGTCAATACCATTCCCGTGCTGAGCGCGGAAGAAGAAAAATCACTGGCCGAGCGGCTGCAGAACGATGGCGACCTGGCCTCGGCCCGCCAGATGATCATGTCGCACCTGCGCTTTGTGGTGCATATTGCCAAGAGTTATTCGGGGTATGGCCTGCCCCAGGCCGACCTGATCCAGGAAGGCAACATCGGCCTGATGAAGGCGGTCAAACGCTTCGACCCCACCGTGGGCGTGCGCCTGGTGTCCTTCGCGGTACACTGGATCAAGGCAGAGATTCACGAATACGTGCTGCGTAACTGGCGCGTGGTCAAGGTGGCGACCACCAAGGCACAGCGCAAGCTGTTCTTCAACCTGCGCAAGTCCAAGAAGCGTCTGGGCTGGTTCAACCAGCAGGAAGTGGAAGCGGTGGCCGAAAACCTGGGCGTACTGCCCGCCGAAGTGCTGGAGATGGAGTCGCGCATGAGCGCTCAGGATCAGGCCTTCGATCTGGCGTCCGATGATGACGACAAGGACACCAGCTTTTCACCGGTGCATTATCTGCAGGATCATGCCTCGGACGTGGCTCATCAGGTGGAAGAAGCGAACTGGGAGCAAACGGCCAATCGTCGTCTGCGTGCGGCACTGGCCACGCTGGATGAGCGTAGCCAGCATATTATTCAGGCGCGCTGGCTGGATGAAGACGACAAGACCACACTGCAGACCCTGGCCGATGAATACGGCGTGTCTGCCGAGCGTATTCGCCAGCTGGAAAAAAGCGCATTGAAAAAGCTGAAATCGGCCATGGATGCCTGAGCAACATCAATATGATGGAGAAAGGCCCCGCTGGGGCCTTTTTTCCGTCGACAACTTATTTTTGACCAGATAAAAGCAGGACAATCCCATGAAAATACTGAAGCAGCTGTTCAACAATAACCAGGAATGGTCGGAGCGGATCAAGGCGGAAGATCCGACTTTTTTTGAAAAGCTGGCGTTGCAACAGGCACCCGAGTATTTGTGGATTGGCTGCTCCGACAGCCGGGTTCCCGCCAATCAATTGACCGGCCTGCTGCCCGGTGATGTGTTTGTGCATCGCAACGTGGCCAACCTGGTGATGCACACCGACTTCAACTGCCTGTCGGTGGTACAATATGCGGTTGAAGTGTTGAAGGTAAAACACATTATTATTTGCGGCCACTACGGCTGTGGTGGCGTTAAGGCCGCCATGGGTGATGCGGAGCTGGGACTTATCGATAACTGGCTGTGCAGCCTTAAAGATTTATATCACCGGTACCGTAAAGACTTGCTCAGCATTGAGCCTGAACAGGCAAGGGAAGACGCCTTTTGCGAGCTGAACGTGGTTGAGCAGGTGGCTAATCTGTGTCGCACGACGATTGTGCAGCATGCCTGGCAGCGTGGGCAGGAGCTGTCGGTACACGGCTGGGTATACGGTATCAAAGATGGCAAATTGCACGATCTGGATGTCTGTGTATCCGAAAAAGCAGAAACGCCCGATGTTTACCGTATTCTGCAACAGCGCATATTGGATAAGTAATAATAACTTGAACGAGTAGGAAATCTTCATGAGACGTGAATTGGCCATTGAATTTTCCCGAGTGACTGAAGCCGCCGCCCTGGCCGGCTACAAGTGGCTGGGACGAGGCGACAAGAATATCGCCGACGGCGCTGCCGTGGCGGCCATGCGTCATGTGCTGAATGAAATCGAAATCAGTGGTGAAGTGGTGATCGGCGAGGGTGAGATTGACGAAGCCCCCATGCTGTATATCGGCGAAAAAGTCGGTCTGGGCGGTGATGAAGTAGATATCGCCGTCGATCCCATCGAAGGCACCCGCATGACCGCCATGGGCCAGTCCAATGCCCTGGCGGTGATGGCCGTCGGCGAAAAGGGCGCCTTTCTGCGTGCCCCCGACATGTACATGGAAAAGCTGATCGTCGGTGCCGGTGCCAAGGGCGCCATCGATCTGGACAAATCTCTTGAGCAAAACATCAAGGCGGTCGCCAAGGCACTGAACAAGCCGCTGTCCCGCTTTACCGTGATCACCCTGGCCAAGCCTCGCCACGACAAGGCGATCAAGACCATGCAGGCGCTGGGGGTGCGGGTGTTCGCCATTCCCGACGGCGACGTGGCGGCGTCTATCCAGGCGTGTATTCCCGAGAGCGAAGTCGACATGCTCTATGGCATTGGCGGCTCTCCGGAAGGCGTTATTTCTGCTGCGGCCGTGCGCTCGCTCGACGGTGACATGCAGGCTCGCCTGATACCGCGTTATGAAGTAAAAGAGCCAACCGAAGAAAATATCGCCATGGGCAAGCAGGAAATTGCGCGTTGCGAGGAAATGGGCATCGAAGTGGGCAAGGTACTGAAGCTGGAAGACATGGCGCGCACCGACAATGTGATGTTTGCCGCTACCGGCATCACCAAGGGTGATCTGCTGGAAGGCATCAGCAGCGACGGTCACTATGCCCACACCGAAACCCTGGTGATTCGTGGCAAGTCGCGTACCGTGCGTCGCATTCGTTCGACCCACATTCTGTCTCGCAAGGACCAAGCGCTGCTGGACATCATCCTGTAACGGCTGCGTTGATGTGAAAAGGGATGCTTCGGCATCCCTTTTTTGTTTTATGGCTCTGGTTTCAGTAAGTTGTACGGGCTTATTTGGCTCGTAATAGTCGGCCATGAACAATAATCACGGGACTGCCGGTCTCGGTGGTGGCCACTTTGTCTGGAGAGCCTGGATGCAACTACTCTGGTTACGCAATGATTTGCGCCTTGATGATCATCAGGGACTACGCCGCCTGGCGAAGAGCCATGATGCGGTGGTGGCAGTGTTTATTCTGCCGTCTTGCTGGTTACAGCCCGGCAGTGAAGGGCTGCACCGGTTAGGCGTGGCCAAGGCTCGCTACCTGCAACAGGCGCTGGCAGAGCTGTCCCGCCGGCTGGCTCCTTGCCCGTTTTACGTGCTGGGTGGCGATCCGGCGGCATTGCTGCTGCAGTGGTACCGGCACAGTCCCTTTTCGCTGATCACCCACGAGGCCCAGGCGCCGGAAGAAGCCGCCTGGCTTGAGCAGCTGCGTCAGCACGGGGTGGAGATAACGCTTTTTTCGGCCCAGACGCTGTTTGAGCCGGAACAGCTGCAACCGGTACTGACGGCATTTCCTGCCAGTTTCAGCGCTTTTCGCAAGGAGGTGGAGACAAGGCTGGCCCTGTCGGTCGCCCCGCCGGTCGCTGCTATCGAGATCGAGCACCTGAAGCCGGCGCCCTGTCCCTTGCCGGACGGAGTGGTCTGGCCGCAAGAACAGGAGGACGAGCAGCCTCATCCGGCCCTGGTTGGCGGAGAATCCGCAGCCACGGACTGGTTGCGGCATTATCTGTTTGAGCGGCAGGCTATTGCTTATTACAAAACCAGTCGCAATCAGTTGCACGGGCACTATTACTCCAGTCGGCTCAGTGCCGCCCTGGCCTGGGGTTGCCTGTCGGTACGTCGGGTATGGCAGAAAATCGATGATTACGATCATGAGTATGGTGCCGACGAGCACAGTTACTGGCTGAGGTTCGAGCTGCTCTGGCGTGAGTATTTTCACTGGTCGTTACGCCTGCATGGTCGCCGAGTGTTCACCGCCCGGGGGCTGACGGGGCGCGCGCCTTCCGGATGCCATAATTCTCGCTACTGGCAGGCCTGGTGTCGCGCACAGACCGGCTGGCCGATGATTGATGCCGGACTGCGTGAATTGATGACGACCGGTTTTTGTTCCAACCGGTTACGCCAGAATCTGGCCAGTTGCTTTATTCACGAGCTGGGGCTGGACTGGCGGCTGGGCGCCCGTTTTTTCGAGCAGTATCTGGTCGACTTCGACGTTGCCAGCAACTGGGGTAACTGGGCATATATCGCCGGCACCGGTCATGATCCGCGCCACGGGCGTCGTTTCAATCCACATCGTCAATGGCGCCAGTACGATCCGCAACTCGAGCATCTGCATCACTGGCTACCCGAGCTGGGGCCGGTCAGTCTGGCGCAGGTCGAATCGCATCAGCAGGGCCGCGACTTGCTGAACTATCCCGCGCCCCTGTTGCCGCTGGAGTCATGAAGGATTAATGACTCTGACTGCCTCGCGTTAATGCCGCCGGATCCAGCAGGCGGCGTAATTCCGCTTCCGACAGTTCGGTTTCTTCCAGTGCCACATCCAGTATCGGCCTGTGCTCGGCATAGGCCTGTTTGGCGATGCTGGCCGCGCGATCGTAGCCGATCACCGGATTGAGCGCGGTCACCAGAATCGGATTTTTGGCCAGGTTATGATCGATATGAGCCTGATTGACGGTAAAGCCTGCTATGGCCTCGGCCAGCAGCGGGGCGCTGTTGGCCAGTAGCCGGGTCATGGTCAGCAGGTTGTTGGCCACCAGCGGCAGCATCACGTTGAGCTGAAAGTTGCCGGACTGACCGGCCACCGTGATGGCCGCGTCCAGGCCAATCACCTGGGCGGCTACCATGGCCACCGCCTCGGGGATCACCGGATTGACCTTGCCGGGCATGATGGAGGAGCCCGGCTGCAGGGCGGTGAGCTGAATTTCTGCCAGGCCGGTAAGCGGGCCCGAGTTCATCCAGCGCAGATCGTTGGCAATTTTCATCAGCGCCACCGCCAGAGTCTTGAGCTGACCCGACAGCTCCACCGCCGTGTCCTGACTGCCGAGACTGTAGAAATAGTCTTCGGCCGGGCAGAAATCGAGCCCGGTGTGGTGATTGAGATAGTCGCAGGCCAGTTGGGACTGGCGCGGATCCGCATTGATACCGGTGCCGATGGCGGTACCGCCCAGCGCCAGTTGCTGCAGCCGGCTTTGCAGTCCTTCCAGTCGATCGCGGCCATAACGTATCTGGGTCGCCCAGCCGCCCAGCTCCTGATCGAAGCGCAACGGCATGGCATCCATCAGGTGGGTGCGGCCGGTTTTTACCTGATTCTGCAGCTGCTCGGCCTTGGTGAGGATAGCCTGCTCCAGCTGATACAGGGCCGGCAGCAGCTCGCGGCTAAGGCTCAGGGCGGCACTGACATGAATGGCGGAAGGAATGACATCGTTGGAACTCTGGCCCATGTTGACGTCGTCATTGGCACCTA
>JAAEZO010000130.1 GCA_018222825.1 Gammaproteobacteria bacterium | reverse complement strand
ATGTGTTAGGCCTGCCGCCAGCGTTCAATCTGAGCCATGATCAAACTCTTCAATTAAAGACTTGATGCTCAATGAATTACTGAAGTTTTGCTATTTCTAGTGCACTTCGACAAGACATTGAAAAACAATATTTTTTTGTTTCCCAACTACCTGCGAGTGCCCACACAGTTTGCTTGATAAATTGTTAAAGAGCGTTGACCTTGTTTCAGGTCAGGGGTAAGCATTCTACGCTTCCCGTTTAATTCGTCAAGCAGTAATTTCTTTCTGCTTGTGACCGTTGGCGTGTTGCCCCGTGTCAGTGGATGCGCATTATAGGGAGCGCCCGTTTTTACGCAAGGGCTTTTTTGACAAAAACAGGCCCTTGGTGACTGACAGCTCAAACACCCAGCAAAAACACAACTTAACCACAGATCTACCCACAGAGGGCGTGACCATTGATACCATATGATTAAAAAATCACCATCACAGAAGCATCGCGACTATCAGCTTTTCCTTCTTTAATATACCAACTATACCGATTACCTAGCTCACACCTGCTTTTGGTGACAGTAACCGGCTGCCGCCAAGGCGCGACTTACTTGTAACTATATATAGATAGATCATAGGTAGATCTTGGTTCTGGTTAATTTACCCGCATTCAAGCCAAAGGTGTCTTGTGCTTTGAACAGGATAAAATGTAGTATTCATCTACTATCTGTCCCCATAGTTAAATGGATATAACAAGGTCCTCCTAAGACTTAGTTGCAGGTTCGATTCCTGCTGGGGACGCCAGTATCTCTGCGACTCTCTTCGTACACCGCACCACCAGCCCCATTATCACCATCTTGCTACTGCACAGCTCCCGGCAGTAAAACATAAGCCATTGATTTAAAATGACGTAAAGCCACAGACCAAGAGTGCTTCAAGCCATCGTTCCTGATCCGGGCCTGAAGGAGTCATGACCTGTCTTGTTACTTGTTTGTCGCCAACCCTGCTTGTAGCCCAAAACCGCCACCGGTAGAGTGAGTCTTTCGTTATTCAGGAGTCATTGATGTCCAAAAGCATTCTTATCACCGGCTGTTCTTCCGGTATAGGCCATACGGCAGCTCATTTTCTCAAGGAAAAAGGCTTCCGGGTCATCGCCTCGGCCCGGCAGTCCACTGATGTTATCGCGCTAAAACAACAAGGACTGGACGCAGTTCAGCTGGATCTCAATGATGAGGCCAGTATCGAGGCCGCGGTAGAGCAAACGTTACAACTGAGCGATGGTCGTCTTTATGGCCTGTTCAATAATGGTGCTTACGGTCAGCCGGGCGCGCTTGAAGACCTGCCGACCACGGCGCTGCGCGAGCAGTTCAATACCAACCTGTTTGGCACCCATCACCTGACCCGCCTGGTTTTGCCTACCATGCTGGCGGCCGGTGAAGGCCGTATTATTCAAAACAGCTCGGTACTGGGACTGGTCGCCATGCAATACAGAGGTGCCTATAACGCCTCCAAGTTTGCGCTGGAAGGCTATACCGATACCCTGCGTCTGGAGCTGACCGGCAGCGGTGTACATATCAGCCTGCTGGAACCCGGCCCTATTGAGACCCGTTTTCGGGCCAACGCCGAGGCCGCTTTTTTACGTCATATTGCCGTCGACCAGAGCCGTCACCGGCAAGGTTATCGGCAAACCCTTGCCAGGCTGCAGCAAGCCGGCCCCAGCTCCCGCTTCAGCCTGGAGCCGGATGCCTGCATGGCTCCGCTGTTGCATGCGCTGACCAGCTCTCGTCCCAGAATTCGCTATCCGGTGACCCGGCCCACCGTGATGATGGGCTGGCTGCGCCGTGTGCTCAGTGCCCGTGCGCTGGACAAACTGTTACTCAAGGCCGGGGGGTAAGTCTTTAACCGAAGTGGCTGCCATTTTCGTAATACTGGCGGCCTTCGAGTTTGGTAAAGATGACACAGATGTCTTGTTCGGCGCCGACCCGGGTCCGCAGTGTTGTCGTAATTTCGGCCGCAACCTTGTCCTGTATCTCCAGTGGTCGTTCAAACCATAGTACTTCTACAATGGGATAACCACTTATTACCTGCCCCTTGGCCACAAATTCGGCGGGAATAAATTCCAGGGTAAAATGATCCAGCGGACTGCCAATCAATGGCGATAAGGTATCGACCAAAGGTTTACTGATTTGTTTGACCGTATCACGGGACAAACCACGAAAGCGTAAATGAGGCATGATAGATTCCTTGTTCTTGAGTAAATGACAACTCCGGCATCATAATCAAAGCCAAAGCATAAAACAGCGAGTGCCAATGAAAATATTACCTTTATTAATATTATGGCTCTGGAGCAGTATCACACTGGCCGCTCCCGCCCTGTGGTCGGCCACAAAAGCGGGCCAACAGCTCTGGTTATTCGGCTCCATTCATCTTGCCGATAAACGCCTGACCTCACTGCCGGCGCCACTGCTGCACAGCCTGCAGCAAAGCGAGCAGCTGTTTCTGGAAGTCGATCCGGATGCTCTGTCGCCGGCCACCCTGGCCCCTTTTCTGACCATGTCGCCCGGTGACAGCTGGCATGCTCGGCTGGGTACCCCGCTGGCCGATGAACTCGAACTGGCCATCAACGACATGGCATTGTCGCCACTGACATCCCTGCCGCCCTGGTTTGCCGTACTGCAACTGACCCAGGCCCGGGCCCAGAGCCTCGGCTTTACCAGTGCTCATGGCGTCGATATGCAGGTAATGCGTCTGGCCAAACAACGGCACATTCCGATACGGGGGCTGGAATCGCCAGATGTGGTGTTCAGCATGCTGGCCTCATTGCCCGAACGGCAACTGGAAACAGACTTTGTACGCCATACCCTGAATGAGCTGAACGATCTGCAACCGCATCTTGAGAAGCTGCTGGATACCTGGCAAAGCGGAGACGAGCAAGCCTTGCTGAACCTGCTGCGTTCCGAGCAATCGCCCCCGTTGAACCGCTTTATCGAACAGGATCTGCTGCTGTCCCGCAACCAGCTGTGGCTGGATCATCTTAAAAGCCAGGCTCCGCAAAAGGCTTTGCTGGTGGTGGGTGCCCTGCATCTTTATGGCGAACATGGCCTGCTTCAATTACTGGAGCAAGACGGCTATACACTTAATAAAATTAAGAATTGAATAATTAAAATGAGGAATCATTTAACTCCTCAATGATCCTTCACTTTATTGATCAGGATCAGCATTACAATAAAACATCCCGCTAAGATACGCTTATAACGCATACGAAAGGAGACGACCCATGTCATTCTGGCTTGATTTGATGTTTGGGAGCGATGTTGGCTTGATGTCCATGCTGGTAATTATTGCAACTACCCTACTGATCGGCTTTTATGCCGGCTACTTTATCTATAAAGTCAGAAAAGCCGGTCCGAACGAGTAATTGAATAAGCTTGGCTCGGTATTTAATGCCCCACTTTTAATAACGGCAGGTCTCACCTCCTCCCCGAGGCCTGTCGTTTCCTCCGTCCGTTCCACTTAGCCATTCTGCTTCCTGTTTAACTTGCTTATACTGCAGCTATTTATAACCTTGCGTTGTCAGTGCTGTGGTGTGCTGTTTCTTCGTTTTTCTGCTTGCCCATACCAGCAGTTCTATCACGCAACCCATTCAAGGAAGCGTCCATGTCTTATCACGCCCTGAGTCAGCATTTCGAACAGCTGCATCATCTGCAGCATCTTGGAGCCATCTGTGGCTGGGATCAGGCCACCATGATGCCGTCCGGCGGCAACGAAGCCCGGGCCGAAGCCCTTGGCACCCTGGCAGTGCTGTGCCATCAGCAATTGCAGGATCCACGACTGGCCGACTGGTTTGCAGACGCCGAGCAGGAATCGGCGGCTCGGGAGCACAAGGTCAGTCTGGCCGAGATGCGCCGCCAGTGGCGCGATGCCACCCTGTTACCGGCCGATCTGGTACGAGCCATGTCGCTGGCTGGTTCGCGCTGCGAGCATGCCTGGCGCAGTCTGCGTCCGGCCAACGACTGGGCCGGTTATCTGCCGTTGTTTGAAGAAGTGCTCAACCTGTCTCGCCAGGTTGCGTCGGCCCGGGCCGACGCGCTGGGCCTGTCCCGTTACGACAGCCTGCTGGAACAATATGAGCCCGGCATGCGCAGCGCGCGGCTCGATACGCTGTTTGGCAGTCTGAAAAGCTGGCTGCCGGAATTGATCACCCGGGTACAGAACAAGCAGCGCGACGAGCCCATGCTGCTGCCTCAGGGGCCCTTTGCCATAGAGCAGCAACGGGCGCTGGGGCTGGAAGTAATGACGCTGCTCGGCTTCGACTTCAATCATGGCCGGCTCGATGTCAGCGCCCACCCCTTCTGTGGCGGCGTCAGCGAAGATGTACGACTCACTACCCGCTATAACGAGCAGGATGTGGCTCAGGCGCTGATGGGCATCATTCACGAAACCGGCCATGCTCGCTATGAACAGGGCTTGCCCGCCCAATGGCGCCGGTTGCCGGTGGGTCAAGCCAGATCCATGGGGGTGCATGAATCCCAAAGCCTGTTCTTCGAAATGCAGCTGGCCCGCCATCCCGCCTTTATTGCCCGGCTGACGCCCTTGCTGGAGCGTCATTTCGGTACCCAGCCGGCCTTTGACCCGGACAACCTGGCCAGGCTTTATACTCGGGTCACGCCTGGACTTATCAGGGTCGACGCCGACGAGGTAACCTATCCCGCCCACATCATGCTGCGCTACGAAATAGAGCGGGATCTGATTGAAGGCAGAATGGAAGCCAGCGATCTGCCCGAGCGTTGGGATCAACTGATGCAAGCCTATCTGGGTCTTGGCACCAAGGGGAACTACCGGGACGGTTGCCTGCAGGACATTCACTGGACCGACGGCAGCTTTGGCTATTTTCCCAGTTACACCCTGGGCGCCATTTATGCGGCCCAGCAGGCCGAGGCCATGCAGCAACAGCAAGGATCACTGGAACAGCTGATCGGCAATGACTTGCCTTCTGTATTCGAATGGCTACAACAGAATATCTGGCAACACGCCAGCCTGCTGGATACCGACACGCTGATTCAACAGGCTTGCGGCCAGCCACTGGATGCCACCGCCTTCAAACTCCATCTGCAGCAAAGGTACCTGGGCTAATGCCGACTATGCTTAGCTCAGGGTCCCAGGGACGGGATTCCCTTGTCATGGAGGACGTGGGGATGGATGGAAAAAAGCCGCGCCATCAGCTGGTGGTGTTTTACGATGGCAGTTGCGAGGGCTGCATCAAGGACAGAGCCCGCTACGAACGCTGGGCTGGCACCGGTGGAGACGATATTTACTGGTTTGATATCACGGGTCGGGAAGAAGTATTGCTGAGTCTGGGGATCAGCCCCTACAAGGCATTACGCGAGCTACACGTACAAACCGCAGACGGAGAAGTACGCTCCGAACTGGATGCCTATATTCTGTTGATGCAGCGGGTGCCTCGGCTCAAGCCACTGGCCTGGTTGATTGGGTTGCCACTGGTTCGGCCCTGTCTGTCCTGGATTTATCGCACCTGGGTTCAGCTACGCCTGGAACGACAGGGCCGAGGTTAGCTCCACCATTCCGAAAATAACATCGAATACCAAGGCTGACGATATCGCCGGTATATGACCCTTTGGGGTTACTCGGGCAACATCGGCAGCATTCACCTTAATATCGCAAACAGGGCTTACCATGCGCTACGCCAATATTACCGGTTGGGGGAAATGTCTGCCCCCCGCCGCCCTGAGTAACGACGATCTCGGCACCTTTCTCGAGACGTCCGATGACTGGATTCACAGCCGTACCGGTATTCGCTCGCGCCGCATTTCCCATGTCAGTACCTCGGCTCTGGCCACGGTCGCGGCCAGCCATGCCCTGGCTGCCGCCGGTATGGAAGCGAGCCAGCTGGACTGCATTATCATGGCTACCGCCAGCCCGGACAGCATGGTGCCCAGCGCCGCCTCGGCGGTACAACAGTCGCTGGGGGCCGGCCGCGCGGCGGTATTCGACATCAATGCCGCCTGCACCGGCTTTATTTATGGCCTGAGTGTGGGCAGCGCCCTGATCAAGGCCGGCAGCATGCAACGCGTACTGGTAATCGGCGCCGAACGACTGACCCACTATCTGGACTGGACCAAGCGGGATACCGCCGTGCTGTTCGGAGATGGTGCCGGCGCCGTAATACTGGAAGCCAGTAACCAGCCACTGGGGCTGCTCGCCGACAAGCTAGGCTGCGACGCCGAGGCCAGAGACATTCTTGCCGTACCCAATTCAGGCACCGACCGCCGTCGTTTCGAACATATCGATGGCCTGTTCGAGGTCAATTTCGAGGGCAAGGAGATATTCAAACGAGCGGTCAAGGGCATGGGCGATGCGGCCGCTCATGTGCTGGATCAGGCGGGGGTTACCGAGCAGGATATAGATCTGCTGTTGCCCCACCAGGCCAATATTCGCATTATCGAGACACTGGCCAAAAAAATGGCATTGCCGCCGGAAAAGGTGATGGTGAATATAGCGCAGTACGGCAATACCTCTGCCGCCACCGTGCCCATCGCCCTGTGCGAGTCGCTGGAACAAGGACGAATCAAATCCGGTGCCTTGCTGCTGACCGCCGCCTTCGGGGCCGGTCTGACCTGGGGCGCCGGTGTGATCCGCTGGGGCGAGCGCATCACCCCGCTTGGCCGTTCCAACGCTGCCCTGCCGCCCTGCGAGCACAGCGCACTGGAACTACTGGCCCCGGCCATCGCCGGCTGTCGCCAGGCCCACTGTGGTTGATGTTCTGCAGAGACAAGCGGTAAAAGCCGGAGCTAATCGCCTCAGGCCATCGCATTGACGGCGTTCAACACCTCCAGCATGCGTGCCGGCTGTACCGGCAATCGGGGATTCAGCTCACTCGACAACCGCGCCAAAGTGCGCGGATTCAGGTTGCTGCTGACTTCTGTCGGCAGCAGTTCGTCGCTCACCCGCAACGGCTCGGCCCGCATCGCCAGCAATAAACGCAAGCTGTCTTGCTGCAGGCCGCCGGCCAGGGCCGACAGTTCCGGCGCCCGGACGCTGTCCTGCTCGTTTGCATAGAGCGGATTTTGCGCCGGTAGTTCGAAATATTCTCGCCAGTCCGACTGCCCCTGCTCATTTTTTGCCTCATCGATACGCGGCAGATCCCGCGCATCCTCGGAAAGCAGCGCCAGCAGCAAACCAAAATCGCTACGACGACCATCGGTGACCGCCTGGTTAAGGCGATCTCCTAGTTGGCTGTCGTTGACGAGCAGGTTAGTGTTAAGTTCTGGCAGCATAAAAAGTGCAAATATTAGGCATTTGAATGGTTATCGGCAGCAAGTCCGGTTTTTTTAGTAAAAAATTACTCTTTCGGGGTTCACAAGCGCCCTCTTTTTGGTAATATGCGCCCCACAAAGTGTGGAGGGGTTCCCGAGTGGCCAAAGGGATCAGACTGTAAATCTGACGGCTCAGC
>JAAEZO010000129.1:2758-7578 GCA_018222825.1 Gammaproteobacteria bacterium | reverse complement strand
GTGAACCTGAGTGTCTGCCAGTTACGTGAGCCGGAATTTGCAGACCGGGTAGAAAACCTGTTATTGCACCTGAACATTCCACCCACCTTGCTGGTACTTGAAATTACCGAGTCCATGTTGATGGAAAATGTCGATCTGGCCACGAGGTTGATCGCAAGATTAAAAGGCTTGGGTATCCGTATTTCGATTGATGACTTTGGCACCGGTTATTCTTCGTTGTCGAAATTACGCTATTTTCCCGTCGACACCCTGAAAATCGACCGCTCCTTTGTAATGGATCTGGAAACCAGCGTCATTGACCGACAAATGGTGGAGGCCATTACCGCCATGGTGCACAAGCTGGGACTGAAAGTGATTGTCGAAGGCATTGAAACCGATGAGCAAATGCAGTTTCTCAACAAGATCGGCTGTGATTATGGCCAGGGTTTCCTGTTTGCCCGGCCGCTGCCGCCCGAACAGGCTCTGCAATACACCGGCTATGCCGATTTGGCGGTGAGCGAGCGCGTACTAAATGATGACCAGTTTCGCGTGACGACCGTCGGTTAATCAGCCGCTGCACTCAGGGTGGTCAGAGGCAAGGAGGATAAAGATGGCAAGCGACGATAACCGGCTGTTCCTGGCCTTTTCCGCCGCGGCGCTGGCGCCCGAACTGACCAGGCTGCAACGCCGGCTGGCCCTGCCCGGCCGGCGCATTCCCCCGGAGCAACTGCACCTGACCCTGCACTTTCTCGGTCAGTGCAACCCCAAGCAACAGGCCTCGTTGCTGCACCAGCTGGACCGCCTGCCCCTGCCCGGCTTTGAACTGGTGCTGGACCAACTGGGCTGCTTTCCCCGGGCCGGTGTGGTCTGGCTGGGGCCGAGTGCACCGCCACCGGCGCTGATGTCTCTGGCCGAGACGGTGGAGCTGAAATGCCGCGCCCTGGGGCTGGACAAGCCCCACAAGGCCTACCGTCCTCACGTTACCCTGTTTCGCCACTGCAACACCGAGGTTCTGCCCGCCATTACGCCCATTCATTACCAACCAACGGCACTTTGCCTGTACCGCTCTACCCTCACCGACCAGAGTCCGGTTTACCACTGCCTGCAACGCTGGCCGCTGGCTGAGGTAAACAAGGAAGAGTGAGAATAAAACTCACACCGCAAACGGTACCTGTTCAATCAGGGTCATGCCCTCGGGAGTAATATCCGCCTTCCAGGCCAGGCACTCCACACCGGCGGCCAGGGCTTCGCGCACCAGCCCGGCGTAAGCCGGATCCAGGTGCTGCGCCGGGCTGACCCGCTCAATGCCGGTGTGCAACACACAAAACAGCAACACGGCCCTGTGCCCGCTATTAACACAGTCGATCAGCTCCCGCACATGCTTCTGCGCTCTGAGGCTTTCGGTATCCGGAAAATAACCCTGCCCCGCCTCACTCTCATCCAGCAGGGTCACGCTCTTGACCTCCACATAACAGTCGGGCTCGTCGCCGCCCCGCAGCAGAAAGTCGATGCGGCTGCCCTCGTTGCCGTAACGCACCTCGGCTTTTATATCGTCATATTGCGCCAGTGAGGGAATGCGTTTCTGTTCCAGCGCCTCGGCCACCAACTGGTTGGCCCGCCCGGTATTGACACAGATAAAGTCGCCATGCTGGTTTTCTACCAGCTCCCAGGTGTGAGCATATTTGCGTTTCTGGTTGTCTGATGTAGAGAAATAGACCGTCCAGCCAGCTTCGGCGCAGCCGGTCATTCTGCCGGTATTGGGGCAATGTATGGTCAGCGGAACATCCTGATGAATGATGTCGGCCAGGAAACGTTTGTAACGCCGGACCAGCTGACCACGGCACAGAGAGGAGGAAAACTGCACGATTGTACCTATAGTTCATGAATAGAGTTCGATGGTAATCTTTATCACCACTGCGACTCTACTCTTGAAAACGCCAATCGCCACCCCCATATGGAGGGCTTATCAAGAAGCTGCCGTTCTTTATCATCCGGCCCACTCAACCAGCGTCATTTCAGAAAAAAGTGGTCATGGTCGTATTTAAGGGCTGATTTTCGCAGAAACAGCAATGCAAAATTGCCTTGTCATTATGGTTTCTGCTATAGATAGCCGCTTCTTAACCTTGGTTGACGCAATATTGCTTTTTAGGAGATACGGAATGCCAGCAGTCGAAACCAAAAAATCTCTCGGTATTCTGGCCATTGCCGGTGTTGAGCCTTACCAGGCGAAGCCCGACGAAGAATACATGAACGATGCGCAAAAGACGCATTTTCGCAAAATTCTGGGTGCCTGGCGCAATCAGTTGCGCGAAGAAGTAGACCGCACCATGGGCTACATGAAAGACGAAGCAGCCAACTTCCCCGACCCGGTAGACAGAGCCGCTCAGGAAGAAGAATTCGCGCTTGAACTGCGTGCCCGGGATCGTGAGCGCAAGCTGATCAAGAAAATCGAGAAAACCCTGCAGAAAATAGAAGAAGACGACTTCGGCTATTGCGAACACTGCGGCGTGGAAATCGGCATCCGCCGTCTGGAAGCTCGTCCCACCGCCGATCTGTGTATCGACTGCAAGACTCTCGCCGAGATCAAGGAAAAACAGATGGCCGGTTACTAAACCGTCCCTGATTCCATGAACAGAACAGCGTCCAACCGCTACATTGGGCGCTTTGCCCCCTCGCCCAGCGGTCCCCTTCATTTCGGCTCTCTGATAGCCGCCCTCGGCAGCTATCTGCAAGCCAGAAGTCATCAGGGCCAATGGTTGCTGCGTATCGAAGATCTGGATCCGCCGCGGGAAGTGCCCGGCGCAGCCGATGATATTTTGCGTACTCTGGATGCCTTTGGCCTGCACTGGGACGGCCCCATCGTGTATCAGAGCCAACGTCACGATACCTACCGAGCCGTGCTGGACGAGCTGGCCCGACAAGGGCTGACTTATCATTGCCACTGTACCCGCAAGATGATCAGTGCCGCCGGCGGCTTTTATAACGGCCATTGTCGTGACCTTGCATTACCGGCCGAACACGCCGCCATCAGGCTGGTGATGGATCAGCCGGTTTACCGCTTTCACGACCGGCTGCAGGGGGACATCTCCGTGCCGGGAGCGCTGGCCGAAGAAGACTTTATCGTGCGGCGTCGCGACGGGCTCTACGCCTATAACCTGGCGGTGGTAGTCGACGATGCCGAGGCGGGCATTACCGAAGTGGTAAGAGGAGCCGATCTGCTCGATCCCACTGTGCGCCAGATTGCACTTTACCGCATGCTGAAGGCACCGGAGCCCGGCTGGCTGCACCTGCCGCTGGCGTTGTATTCGGGCCACAAATTGTCCAAGCAGAATCACGCCCCGGCACTGGATGACCGGCAACCGGGCAAGGCGCTCTGGCACGCGCTGGACTTTCTCGGACAACAACCACCACCGGCGCTGTTTGGCGCCGGTACTGCCGAACTACTGAACTGGGCCTGCCCTCACTGGCGCCTGGATTTGGTGCCCGGCAGACCAAATATCGAGCTGAAGTGCGCAGACAGTTCGCATTTTCAGCGCCCTGCGCTATTATAGTGCGCCGATTTTTTTAGCTTAAGGCCTTGCGAGGTGTCCTATTTTTTCCCAGATTGCTGGCTTTTGTAGAAAGCTGCTTACCCGACAACAGGAGGCGTTGCCGTTGCAACCCGTGGTGCTGACACGCGACCAACATGGTATTTCGCGCCGACAAATCAGCGAAAACGCCCTCAAAGTACTGTATCGCCTGAACAAGGCGGGCTTTGAAGCCTATCTGGTCGGTGGTGGGGTGCGTGACTTGCTGCTGGGCCGTCAGCCCAAAGACTTCGATGTCTCCACCAACGCCACGCCTGAACAGATAAAGCAGCTTTTCAGCAACTGCCGTCTGGTTGGTCGCCGTTTTCGCCTGGCCCACGTGCTGTTTGGTCGCGATGTGATCGAAGTGGCTACTTTCCGCGGCCATCACCATCAGGTTAATACCAACAAAAACGTCTCTTCCCAGTCTTCCGAAGGCATGCTGCTGCGCGACAACGTCTACGGCACCATCGAAGAAGACGCCGAGCGCCGCGACTTTACCGTCAACGCCCTCTATTACAATATTGCCGACTTCAGCGTGGTTGGCTTTGCCAATGGCATCAAGGATCTGGAAGCGCGCCGCCTGGAACTGATCGGCGACCCGGAAACCCGCTATCGCGAAGATCCGGTGCGCATGATTCGAGCGGTCCGTTTTTCCGCCAAGCTGGGTCTGACCATCAGCCCCCGCACCGAAGCGCCGATTCAGGAACTGGCTCCTCTGCTGAGCGATATTCCTCCGGCCCGCCTGTTTGAAGAAACCCTCAAGCTGTTTCTTGCCGGCCACGGTCTGGAAACCTATCGCCAGCTGCAGCAATACGGCCTCTTTGCGCCGCTGTTTCCGGAAGCTGCCGAGGTCATGGGCAAGGGCAACAATCGCTACGGTCGCTTTATCGAGCTGGCACTGACCAACACCGACGAGCGTATCGCGCAGGATCTGCGGGTCACACCGGCCTTCCTGTACGCCGCGCTGCTGTGGGGACCGGTAGAAACCCGCACCCAGGCCTTCATGAATGAAGGCGGCCTGAATCATTACGACGCCTTCATGCTGGCCACCGATGATGTGCTGGGTCGCCAGGTAAAAGCCGTCGCCATTCCTCGTCGTTTCAGCTCTGTGGTCCGCGATATCTGGCAACTGCAGGATCGTCTCACCAAGCGCAACGGCAAGCGGCCGCACCGCCTGCTCGAACATCCCAAATTCCGCGCCGGTTACGACTTCTTGCTGCTGCGGGCCGAACTGGATCCGCGCCTGAAAGAGCTGGCCGAATGGTGGACCGA
>JAAEZO010000129.1:0-2284 GCA_018222825.1 Gammaproteobacteria bacterium | reverse complement strand
GACGATGAACGGCTGACGGTCCCCCACTATGGCATGAAGCAACGGGAATTCGTGCTTTACCCGCTGGCGGATCTGGCCCCGGGCCTGATACTGCCCTGTGGCACTTCCCTGGCCCGGCTGCTGCAGCAGTGCCCGGCCAACAGCATGACCCGACTGCCCCCGCAGTAAAGGAATCTCTCATGACTAAAATCACCACGGCACGCCTGCTGGCGATGAAACAGGCTCGGCAGAAAATTGCCATGATCACCGCCTACGATGCCACCTTTGCCCAGCTGTTCGAACAGGCCGGCGTGCATGCCATTCTGATCGGCGACTCCCTCGGCATGGTATTGCAAGGCGAAGACAGCACCCTCAAGGTGACGGTCGAGAATATTGCCTATCACACCAAATCGGTGGCCAATGGCTGTTCAACATCGTTGATCGTCGCCGATATGCCGTTTATGAGTTACAGCACCCCGGAGCAGGCCTGTGCCAGTGCCGCCACCCTGATGCGAGCCGGTGCCCACATGGTCAAGCTGGAAGGCGGAGACTGGCTGCTTGATACCGTGACCCAGCTAACCCGCCAGGGCATTCCGGTATGCGGCCATCTGGGGCTGACGCCACAATCGGTGCACGTGTTCGGCGGCTTCAAGCTGCAGGGGCGCGAAACCGAGCAGGCCGAACAAATCAAACGCCATGCCAGAGCACTGGAAGCCGCCGGCATTCAGTTGCTGGTGCTGGAGTGCGTGCCCAGCCAGTTGGCCACCGACATCAGCCAGATGCTGAGCATACCGGTGATCGGCATCGGCGCCGGTGCCCAGACCGACGGCCAGGTGCTGGTAATGCAGGATGCCCTGGGGCTCACCACCGGCTATGTGCCCAAGTTCACCAAGAACTTTCTGGCCGACAACGGCAACGTCAAAGCCGCCATCGAAGCCTATGTGGCCGACGTGGCCGAGGGCCGCTTCCCCGGCCCGGAACACAGTTTTAACTGAGGACAGAAGATGCAGCTGGTCAGCACCCTCGACGAATTAAGAGCCGTCATCAACGGCTGGCGCCGTAACGGTGAGCGTATCGGTTTTGTGCCCACCATGGGCAATTTGCATCAGGGACACCTGGAGCTGGTCAAACAGGCCAGAAGCCGGTGCGATCGGGTAGTGGTCAGCATTTTCGTCAACCCGCTGCAATTTGATCGGGCTGCCGACCTCAATGCCTATCCCCGCACCCTGGAGCAGGACTGCGAACGGCTGGGTGAACAGGCGGATATCGTCTTCACCCCCACGCCGACGCTGATGTATCCCGCCGGCCAGCAACAGCAAACCCGGGTCATCGTGCCCGGCATCTCGGAGGTGCTGGAAGGCGCCCTGCGCCCGGGTCACTTCGACGGCGTCAGTACCGTGGTGTGCAAGCTGTTCAACCTGGTGCAGCCGGATCTGGCCTGTTTCGGTGAAAAAGACTACCAGCAGCTGGCGCTGATCCGTAAAATGACCGCCGATTTGAACATGCCGGTCGAGATCCTGGGGGTGCCTACGGTACGTGCCGAAGACGGCCTGGCGCTGAGTTCCCGCAACGGTTATCTGACCGACAGCGAACGAACTCAGGCCCCCGAGCTTGCCGCCACCATGAACTGGCTGGCCGGTCGCATCGCCGACGGCGAGCGGGATATGGAACGGCTGATCGCGGAAGGCAGTGCCCGCCTGAACGACGCCGGTTTTCGTACCGACGGTATCGATATCGTCGATGCGGACACCCTGCTGCCGTTAACGGCACAGAGCCGGGCCGTGGTCATTCTGATGGCCGCCTTTCTCGGCAAGGCCCGACTGATAGACAACCGGGTAGTGCCGCTGTAGCACACTACCCTCGCTTTTCGACAGCACAGCCGGATGGGGATTAGCTCACGCCGACTCGCCGTGAAGGCAGTAACCAATGGAGACAAGGTAAAGATGGACATGCAACGCATTATGCTCAGAGGCAAGCTGCACCAGGCCCGGGTCACCCACGCCGAACTGAACTATGAAGGCTCCTGCGCTATCGATCAGGATCTGCTGGACGCGGTCAACATCCGCGAATACGAGCAGATCGATATCTACAACATCGAAAACGGCGAGCGCTTTCACACCTACGCCATTTCCGGCGAACGTGGCTCCAGAATGATTTCGCTGAACGGCGCTGCCGCCCGCAAGGCCGCCGTGGGCGACCGCATCATCATCTGCGCCTATGCGCCGATGAGCGAGCAGCAGATCGAAAGCTACGATCCCAACCTGGTGTATCTGGATGCGGACAACAACATAGTACGCACCAGCAA
>JAAEZO010000128.1 GCA_018222825.1 Gammaproteobacteria bacterium | reverse complement strand
TGGACACCGGTCGCCCGACCGGTTCGCCCCATCAGGGCAATATACTGCCCCTTGTCGACACGCTCACCAACCTGAACCAGTTGCGTATTCAGATGAGCATACCGGGTTGTCCAGCCCCGACCATGATTAATCTCGACCAGGCCACCAAAATCCGGATGCTGTTCAACCACACTGACCACCCCGGCCGCCGTCGCCGCGATGGGCTGGCCCTGTTTGCCGGTGAAATCCAGCCCCCG
Source organism: Gammaproteobacteria bacterium (assembly GCA_018222825.1). GTDB lineage: Bacteria > Pseudomonadota > Gammaproteobacteria > Enterobacterales > Aeromonadaceae > Oceanimonas. Next base: position 7,553 of record JAAEZO010000128.1, on the reverse strand, counting down.
GTGCCAGCGCGGGCGACCGGTAAAGGGATCCCGGCGCTGGCCAAAACCGGAGTTTATTCGGCTTTGCCCCGGAACAGGATGGCCCTGAATCTGAGTAATTTCATTGATATGGAGACTAAGCAACAAAGATTCAAGGGCCGCCAGCGTCATGCCGTAGGCCCGAGTCTGCTCCGACACCTGCGTCAGGGCAAGGTGCAGCTCGGCAAAACCGCTGAACGGCCGCTGCAACAGGTTGGCGTCGAGCCGCTGCAATGGCAGTTCATCAACCAGATCATAATCACTGACCAGTCGTTGCCCTACGGCGCTTAGCTGCCCCAGTTCGGCCTGCAACTGGCCCAGGCGCTGGCCAATACGGCTCAGCTGACGCTGCTGACTACGCTGTTGCTGTTCCAGTTGACGGCTGAGCTGTAGTTGCTGCTGCTCGGCATGTTGCCACTGGCTGTACAGGTACAGTATCACCGGTAACTGCAGCACGGCCAGCAGCAAAAACAGTCGGTAATCGGACAAACGAAACCTGGCATTGGTGCCAGCAAGGGATGCAGGACGGGTCATGGGGTACGCTACGGAAGAGAAAATAAAACACGCCGGCGCGGAGAGGATGCCGGCGTGTTTTCAGTGGGTTCAGGCGGGGCTGAACGCGGTATCGTAGTAACGAATCGGCGACTCGGCACCCTGCTCACCGAAGGTGACGATTTCCCAGGCTTCGGTATTGGCCAGCATGGCGCGCAGCAGCGTGTTGTTCAGGGCATGACCGGTTTTGTAGGCCCGGAACTCGCCCAGAATGCTGTGATTGCACATGTAGAGATCGCCGATGGCATCCAGCATCTTGTGCTTGACGAACTCGTTGGGGTAACGCAGCCCATCGTCGTTCAGTACCTTGTAATCGTCCAGCACCACGGCGTTTTCCAGACTGCCACCCAAGGCCAGGTTCTGGGAGTGCAGATACTCGATATCCCGCATAAACCCGAAGGTTCTGGCCCGGCTCAGTTCCTTGACGAAGGCCGCACCGGAAAAATCCAGCACCAGATGCTGACTCTGGCCTTCAAACACCGGATGTTTGAAGTCGATGGTCAGATCCATCTTGAAGCCGCCATTATAAGGCCGGAATTCCGCCCACTTGTCGCCGTCTTCTACCCGTACCGGCTGCTTGATGCGAATGAAGCGCTTCAGTGCGTTCAGCTCGCGAATGCCGCCGGACTGCAGCAGATAGATAAAGGGATGTGAACTGCCGTCCATTACCGGCACCTCGGGAGCATCGACTTCGATAATCAGGTTATCGATGCCCAGCCCTGCCAGTGCGGCAGACAGGTGCTCGATGGTCGACACCCGCACGCCCTGCTCGTTGACCAGAGCAGTACAGAGCATGGTGTCCTTGACCAGGGCGGCATCGGCCCTGATGTCGACCTGCGGGTCCAGATCGGTACGACGAAACACAATACCTGTGTTAGCCGGCGCGGGCACAAATGTCATTTGCACCTTGTGGCCGGAGTGCAGGCCGATTCCGGTGGCCTGTACTGTATTTTTCAACGTTCGCTGTCTAATCATAAGGTTACCCGCAAGTAAAAAGGCCCGATTCGAACCGAATTCAAATGGTCCGATATGTTAGCACAATAATCCACCGTCGCCAATTGAGAGCCTTTCTCAGTCTGCCTGCTTGCGCAGGAAGGCCGGAATATCCAGATAATCCATATCGGACTTGGTCTGGGTGGCGTCGGCATTGACCACCATCTTGCCCGGCTGCTCTTCACGCGGCGCTTCCACCTGACGCATGCCGTTGTCGTCGCGGTTGCTGGTGCCCGACTTGACCAGGGTGATGTCCGGCTTGCGCTCGGCACCGATACCGGTGGCCACCACGGTCACCCGCAGTTCGTCGCTGATGTCCGGATCCAGTACCGTACCCACCACCACGGTGGCGTTTTCGGAAGCGAAGGCCTTGACCGCATTACCCACGGTTTCAAACTCTTCGATGGTCATGTCCAGACCGGCGGTGATGTTGACCAGGATGCCGCGGGCACCGGCCAGATCCACGTCTTCCAGCAGCGGGCTGGAAATCGCTTTTTCGGCGGCTTCTTCGGCGCGGTCTTCACCGGTCGCGTGGCCGGTACCCATCATGGCGGTACCCATTTCACGCATGACGGTACGTACGTCGGCGAAATCGACGTTGATCAGACCCGGACGGGTGATCAGCTCGGCGATACCCTGCACCGCGCCCAGCAACACGTCGTTGGCCGCCTTGAAGGCGTCCAGCAGGGAAATACCCCGGCCCAGCACTTTCAACAGCTTATCGTTGGGGATAGTGATCAGGGAGTCGACGTGCTTGGCCAGCTCGTTGATGCCCTGCTGGGCGTAGTTCATCCGCTTCTTGCCTTCGAAGGCAAACGGCTTGGTAACCACGGCCACGGTCAGAATACCCAACTCCTTGGCTACTTCCGCTACCACGGGGGCCGCACCGGTACCGGTACCGCCGCCCATACCGGCCGCGATGAACACCATATCGGCGCCATCCAGCAGATCACGGATTGCGTCTCTGTCTTCCAGAGCCGCGTCGCGGCCCACTTCCGGGTTGGCGCCGGCGCCCAGTCCCTTGGTGATATCGCCACCTACCTGAAGGGTACGGGAGGCGCTGGAGTTGCGCAGCGCCTGGGCATCGGTATTGATGGCCAGAAACTCGACGCCTTCCAGGTTTTCACGCACCATGTGCTCGACGGCATTGCCACCGCCGCCGCCAACACCGACCACTTTAATGACGGCTTCCTGCTCGTGATCATTCATTAATTCAAACATAAGGCTCTCTCCGCTTTGCTCTTGGATGCTTACTATCCGCATTGAATAGTGCCAAGGTTAAAATTCGCCACGTAACCAGTTACCGACCCGCTTCAACAGTCCGGTGACACTGGATTTGTTTTTATAGTCCTGTTGAGGCATCGATTGATGCTCCTTGCCGTAATGCAACAAGCCGACGGCGGTGGAGTACACCGGTGTTTCAACGTAATCCGACAAGCCCTTTACCCCGGCCGGCTGGCCGATACGCACCTGGCACTGGAAGATCTGTTCTGCACATTCCACCAGGCCTTCTATCTGTGCGGCACCGCCGGTCAGTACCAGGCCGGCGGCCAGCTGATGCTTGACCCCGGCTTTCTTCAATTCGCCCTGAACCTTGCTTAACTCCTGGTTGATCATGCCGAGCAGCTCGCTGTAGCGCGGTTCTATCACCTCGGCCAGGGTCTGGCGCTGCAGGCTGCGAGCCGGACGGCCACCCACGCTGGGTACTTCGATGGTGTCTTCCTTGCTGACCAACCGGCTAAATGCGCCACCGTGACGCACCTTGATCGCTTCCGCATCGAGCGGCGGCGTACCAAAGGCATAGGCAATATCGCTGGTCACCGTACTGCCCGCATAGGGGATCACCTTGGTGTGACGCAGGGCGCCACCGGTAAATACCGCCATGTCCATGGTGCCGCCGCCGATATCGACCACGCAGACACCCAGTTCTTTTTCATCATCGGTCAACACCGCATAACTGGATGCCAGGGCGCTGAAAATCAACTGGTCTACCCGCAGTCCCAACCGTTCCACGCATTTTTCGATATTGCGTGCCATGTCGTTGTGGCAGGTGATCAGGTGCACCTTGGCATGCATGCGCACGCCCGACAGCCCGATGGGATTCTTGATCCCCTCCTGAAAGTCGATGGAGTATTCCTGCGGCAATACATGCAGCACCCGGTGCTCGTCGGACAGTCGTACCGACTTGGCGGTATGGATCACGCTGTCCACGTCTTCCTGGGTGACTTCCTCGTCCGAAATCGGCACCATGCCGGTTTCGTTGCGGCATTCGATATGCTTGCCCGACAAACCCAGGTAGACAGAGGTGATCTGGCAATCTGCCATCATCTCGGCTTCGTCCACCGCTCGCTTCAGCGATTTAACCACCGACTCGAGGTCGTTGACGCCGCCCTTGTCCATTCCCTTCGAGGAATGGCTGCCAAGCCCGATGATATTCAGATCGCCATCCGGTAACACTTCCCCTACCAGGGCCGTGACCTTAGCCGTGCCGATATCAAGCCCGACGATCAGATTTCGTTCCGTGCTTTTTGTCATTATCTGTCTCTTCGTCCTGCTTCCATCCCACTGCCAGCCCGGTATCGTAGCGCAAATCGAGATAAGCCACTCGCTCCCGCTCCGCAATGCCCGGATAGACATCAATAAATCGTTGCAAACGGGCTTCGAGATCCTCGCGCCCCAGCAACAGCGTAACCCCGTCCGACAGGGTCAGTTCCCAGGAACGACGAGGGGTAAGGTGAACCCGCTCAACTCGATAACCCCTGGGCTTTAGCAATGTTTGTACACTGCGATATTCTTCCAGCACCCGGTTCGACTCTTCATCCGGCCCCGACAGCGACACCAGATCGAGATCATCCTGGCGAGCCCGGAAAATCTCGCCATGGGTATTCACCATGGCGTCCTGATTCCAGTGCGCCGCCACCGGTTGCTCCACGATGTAAACCCGCAGAATATCGGGCCATTGCTTGCGTACCGACGCCTGATAGACCCAGGGCAGCGCCTGCAGTTGCTGCTGCACCCGGTCAACCTCCAGGGTGAAGAAGTTGCCGACTTCCGGCAGCGCCAGCACCGACTGGCGCACCTCATCCCGACTGAGGTAATGATGCTCGCCCTGAATCATCAGGCTGTTGACCGGTACCTGATTGGCCGCCGTCATCCATATCACCAGTGCCCACAGCCCCCACAGCAGCGCCGACAGCACCACCAGAAAGAAGCTCAGACCACCGATAAAGGCCAGTCGGGTACGGATCGCGACAGCGCTCATATCAGTACGCCATCTCCAGTACCTTAACTACCAGCTCATCAAACGACAGGCCGGCGACCCGCGCCGCCTTGGGTACCAGACTGGTTTCGGTCATGCCCGGCACCGTATTCACCTCCAACAGCCACCAGCGACCCTGCCGGTCCTGCATCAGATCGACCCGGCCCCAGCCCGTAGCGGCCACCGCCTGAAAGGCGGCCAGGCTCAATGCTCCCAATGCCTGTTCATCGGCATCGTTCAGGCCACAGGGACACAGATATTCGGTGTCGCCGGACTGATACTTGGCCGAGTAATCATAAAAATCGTGCGTGGTACGCAGGCGAATGGCCGGCAGTGCCTGTTCACCCAGAATGCTGACCGTATACTCGTCACCTTCAATGAAGCGCTCGATCAGCACCTCATCGTCGAAGGTGAAGGCCTCTGCCACGGCCCGGGCCAGGGTCTCGGCGTCGGCCGCCTTGGTCATGCCGATGCTGGAACCTTCGTGCGAGGGTTTGACGAACACGGGGCCGTCAAACTGCGCCAGCAGCGCCGCCGCATCTTCGGCCTTGAAACTGTTTTTATGCACCACGCGAAAATCGGCGGTGGGCAGTCCCATCGCCTGCCACACCTGCTTGGTGCGAACCTTGTCCATCGCCAGCGCAGCGCCCAGCACGCGGGAACCGGTATAAGGCAGTCCCAGGTGTTCCAGTGCGCCCTGCAGGGTGCCGTCTTCACCACCCCGGCCATGCACCACGATAAAGGCCCGCTCGAAAGCATCTTCCTTCAGCCGGGCCAGCGGGTAGTCCCTAGGGTCTATGCCATGGGCGTCTACCCCGGCCCGCTGCAGGCCGGCCAGTACCGCCGCGCCGGAACGCAGCGACACTTCCCGTTCGGCGGAATGACCACCGAACAATACCGCGACTTTACCGAACTGTGTCATGCCTGCTCTCCCTGTTGCTTCATCGCTTCAATCGATAGCTGTAGCTGGCCGAGCTTGCGGGCCAGTCCCCCCACGTTGCCGGCACCCTGGGTCAGGACCAGATCGCCGTCCTGCAGCAACTCGGCCAGCACCTGCGGCACCTCGTCGGGCATGGCTACATAAATGGGCTCCATATGACCCCGGCTACGGATGGAGCGGCACAAGGCGCGGCTGTCGGCACCGGGGATGGGCGCTTCGCCGGCACTGTACACCTCGAGCAGGATCAGTACATCGGTTTTCGACAGCACGTCGACAAAATCTTCATACAGATCCCGGGTGCGGCTGTAACGATGCGGCTGGTAGATGGTAACCAGGCGTCGTTCGGGCCAACCGGCGCGTACCGCATTCAGGGTCGCGCGCACTTCGCTCGGGTGGTGGCCATAATCATCCACCAGCTTGGCCAGACCGCGGCCGGTCTCGAATTCGCCATATTGCTGAAAGCGACGGCCAACGCCTTCGAATTTCATCAACGCCGTCAGTATGGCGTCGTCGGCCACGCCGTCTTCACAGGCCACGGCAATGGCGGCGGCGGCATTCTGGGCATTGTGGCGGCCGGGCAGATTGAGCTGCACATCCAGGCAGCTACCGTCGGGACGGCACACTCTGAAGTGGCTGTGATCGCGCTGCTGGCTGAATGACTCGATCCGGTAGTCCGCATCCTCGGCAAAACCGTAGGTGACAAACTGGCGACCGATGCGCGGTATCAGCTCGCGCACCACCTCGTCGTCGACACAGAGCACCGCCAGCCCGTAAAACGGCAGGTTATGCAGAAAGTCGACGAAGGTGCCTTCCAGCTTGCTGAAGTCACCGCCGTAGGTGTCCATGTGATCCGCTTCGATATTGGTGACAATGGACACCATCGGCTGCAGATGCAGGAAAGAGGCATCGCTTTCGTCGGCCTCGGCGATCAGGTAACGACTGGATCCCAGGCGGGCGTTGCAGCCGGCACCGTTGAGCAGGCCGCCGATAACAAAGGTCGGATCCATGCCCGCTTCGCCATAGATGCTGGCGACAAGACTGGTGGTGGTGGTCTTGCCATGAGTACCGGCTACCGCCACCCCGTGACGAAAACGCATCAGCTCGGCCAGCATTTCGGCCCGGCGCACCACCGGAATACGCAGCTCGCGGGCCGCGATCAGCTCGGGGTTGTCGGCCTTGATGGCGGTAGACACCACCACCACACTGACGTCGGCGACCTGTTCCGGCGCATGGCCCAGGTAAATGGTGGCGCCCATCGCCGCCAGCCGGTCGGTGACCGGGTTATAGGCGATATCGGAGCCGGAAATGGCATAGCCCTCGTTGGCCAGCACCTCGGCAATACCGCCCATACCGGCACCGCCGATGCCGATAAAGTGAATGCGTCGTACCCGTCTCATCTCGGGGACCATGCTTCTGAGTTTTGCCAGTTCAACCTTGGTCATGCCATTCTCTCGTTTATTTCGCCACGGCGCAGAGGCACTCGGCCACCCGCTCTGCAGCATCGGTAATCGCCAGCGACCGGGCTTGGCTGGCCATGGCCAGCAGTTGCGTCCGGTTGTCGCCAAGTTGCTGTAATTGCGTCGCCAGCCCCTGAGCCGTCAGCTCGGACTGGGGCAGCAACACCGCCGCACCGCTGTCGGACAGCGAGCGGGCATTTTTGGTTTGATGGTCATCCACCGCATGAGGCAGCGGTACAAACAGGGCGCCGATGCCTGCGGCAGCCACTTCAGATACCGTCAGCGCGCCGGCGCGACAGACCACCAGATCCGCCGCGCCGTAGGCCGCCGCCAT
>JAAEZO010000127.1 GCA_018222825.1 Gammaproteobacteria bacterium | reverse complement strand
ACGTCGTCGCGAAAGCCGAACAAACGGCTGCTGACCACGGCTTCCAGTTGTTGCTCATTGTCGGCGGTCAGGGTCCAGCCTCGTTGCGCGATCAAACCTCGTACCCGGCGGTGAACCTGCTCGGGCGGGTAGGGTAACAGCAGCGGGCCCAGGGTTGGCCAGGTGGCGGCTTGCTGGCGAGCCAGCGCCTCGCCTTCATAATCGGTGGGATGATCGGAGGCTGAGCGCAGACGGGCGGCGGCGGTTAGCGGCGGCGGGTGCCTGGTGTCGGTACTGATGTCGTGAATGGCGGGCAGGGTCAGGCCCCGTAGCAGGAAGGGAAAGACCAGCATCAACAGCAGCAGCGGTGGCAGGGCAGCCAGCCACTGCCGGTGCCACAGCACCAGGGGCAGCAACAGGATGGCCAGCCCCAATGCCGCCACCAGCAGTATTAACCCCAGGGTATAGGGCCACCAGTGCCAGCGGGTGCCGACGATGCCGAGCAGCGGTAGCAGCAAACAGCTCAGGGGGCCCAGTAACCAGCGATAGGTAAAAAGTGTTTCCATATGGTTTCAATCAGTTAGCATACGCATCGATTGACTATGGGTAAGCCCAGGCGGCTTGTAAAGGAGTAAGCGGGTGGTCAGACAAACCCTGATGATGCTGTTGTTGTTACTGGCGCTACCGGCCCAGGCTGCTCAGGCGGTGTTTGCCGGTGGCAGCTTCTGGGTGATGGAACGGTTGTTTGCAGAACAACCGGGGGTGCTGGGTACCGAAACCGGCTGGATGGAAAGTGGCAGCCGCCACCTGCGCCGGCAGGTGGTGCGGGTGGAGTACGATCCCCAGACCTTGAGTTACGGTGAGCTGCTGACCCTGTACTGGGCGGCGGTGGATGCCTTTGACGACGAGGGCCAGTTTTGCGATCGGGGGCCCGAATTCAGTCCGGCGCTCTATGTACAAGGGGCGCTGCAGCAAAAGTGGGCTCAGCAAAGCCGGGCCAGGCTGGCGCTGGCGGATGACCGTGATATTGGGGTCAGAATACTGCCGGAAGGAACTTTTGAGTCGGCCCCGGCCCGGCATCAGCAATACTATGAGCAGCATCCGCTGCTTTATACCGGATATCGGCGTATGTGCGGCTATCCGGCCGGCGAAGGTTTCACTTTGCAGGCATTGGCAGGCGCCCCGCTTGCCACCAGTCAACAATAGTGTCGGCGATGGCGGCGGCATCATTCAAATCCAGTAACGGCACCGGGGTGACGAGGCACGAGACGTCGCTGGCCACCGCCAGAATATGAGGGTCGTGCCGGCACAGCAGGGGTTTGCCACAGACAGGTCTGTGCACCTCAAGCTTGGCGATGGGGGCCTCGCGAAAGCCTTCAACCAGTACCAGATCGAGCCGGTCGAGGCTGAGTCGCGAAAGAGATTCATTCAAATCAGGTTCTTCTGGTTTGGTATTCTCCCAGGTGAGAATGCTACGATGGGGCCCGGCCAGCAGGCACTGGCCGGCGCCGGCGTGACGCAGTTCGAAGCTGTCTTTGCCAGGTTGGTCTTGCTCTACATCGTGATGAGTATGTTTGATGATGCCAATACGCAATTGGCGTCGGCTCAGCAGGCCGACCAGTTGTCGCAGCAGCGTGGTTTTACCGCTGCCACTGAAACCGGCAAAACCGAGCAGAGCACAAGCATGATGAGATGGGGACATGAGGCATCCTGTAAGCGGTCGACAGGCACCCAGTTTGCCATGTCGAGCCGATATAATACACAAACACAAAATAGACGGGTTGCGCCATGAGCAAAAGAATATGGGGAGTCTTTATCCTGCTGTTGCTCAGCCTGAATGTCAGGGCCGAGGACGTCAGCCTTGAGTTGCAGGGGCTGAAGGGCAAGCTGAAAAACAATACCCAGGTATACCTGGATCAGCTGCCGACCATCGATGCCGAGCAGCTGCCCCGCTTTCGCAAAGACATCGAAACGGCGGTCATCAACAGCCTGCAGTCGCTGGGCTACTACAACCCGACCATTGAAATTGTCGCCGATCCGGACAAGCCGGAGCGGGTCGAGGTACGGGTCACCGCCGGTGAGCCGGTGCGTGTTCGTACCCTGGACTTGCTGTTGCAGGGGGACTCAGCCTCGGATCCGCAGTTTGAACAGCTGATTGGCAAGTTGTCACTGAAAGAAGGCGATGTCTTTCGTCACGACCGGTATGAAAAGGTCAAGGCGAGTCTGCTCAGTCTGGCCCTGGCGCGTGGCTACTTCGATGCCAACTATCAACGCAGTCAGGTACTGGTGTATCCCCAGGACAAGGCCGCGGATGTAACCCTGAGCTTCGACTCCGGCCCCCGTTACCGTTTTGGTGAGCTGAAAGTGGACACCGACCGGCCGGTCGATCGATTGCTGCCGCCGTTGGTGACGATGCAACCCGGTGATCCTTATCAGGCCATTCGTCTGGCCGAGCTGAGTCGCAATCTTTCCACCTCCGGTTATTTTCGCCAGGTCGAAGTCCTGCCGGTGGTGAGTGAAGCCGATGAAAACAATCGCATTCCGCTGGCGGTGCTGTTGCGGGCCAAGGCCGACAACGAGGTTGAAGTGGGGGCGGGGTTCTCGACCGATGAAGGACCCAGACTCTCGACCAGCTGGGACAAACCCTGGATCAACAGCCTGGGGCACAGCCTGCAGACCAACCTCAAGCTGTCGGCACCCAAACAGGACATCAGCGTCATCTACAAGATCCCCCGCGGTGATCCGCTCAACAACTATTACACCATTCAGGGCGGCTATCAGTTTCTGGATCAGGACGATACCGAGAGTGATCGCCTGGTAGTGTCGGTGCATCGCTGGGACATAGACACCAACGACTGGACCCGGGATGTGTTTATTCGCTCCGAATACGAGTCCTATACCCAGGGTGAGCAGGAAGACACCAGCCTGCTGTTGATCCCCGGCGTGTCTTACAGTCGCACCCGGGTGCGCGGTGGTCTGGATCCGGTCTGGGGCGATGCCCAACTGGCCACTCTCGAGCTGTCCGAACCCTGGTGGGGTTCGGATACCCGTTTTATCCGGTTGTGGGGGCGCAGCAAATGGCTGCGCTCGCTGGGTGACAATCATCGGGTCATTGCCCGGGCCGAACAGGGGGCGGTGTGGGTTGATGCAGTCGACGAACTGCCTCCCTCGTTACGTTTCTTTACCGGTGGTGACACGTCGGTACGCGGCTTTGGCTATCAGTCCATTACGCCGGTCGACGAAAACGGTGATCGACTGGGGGCCAAATACGCCACCGCTCTGAGTCTGGAATACGACTACAAGGTGGCGGAAAAGTGGCGGGTGGCGACCTTTGTCGATACCGGTACCGCCACCAACGATTACACCGAAGACTGGAAGGTAGGTACCGGTATCGGTGCGCGCTGGCAGACCCCGGTAGGCCCGGTGCGCCTCGATCTGGCCTTTGGCGTATCGGAGGATCAGATCCCCATGCGGATACATTTTACTCTGGGGCCTGAACTATGAATCTGATGCGACTCTTCACCGGACTGGTGGTGGCCCTGTGTTTACTGCTGATGCTGTTGTTCAGCCTGCTGTTTACCCAGCTGGGTAATCAGTGGCTATGGGGACTGGCCAAGCAGCAGGTGCCGGGCCTTGATGGCACCCTGGTGTCTGGCCAGCTCGGTCGGGGCTGGCAGTTTGACGAGTTGAGCTATGAGCAGGACTCGCTGGCCTTTTCGGCCCGGCAAGTCACCATCGACTGGCAACTGGGAAAGCTGCTTGAACGTCGCTTCTGGCTGCGCCAGCTGGTAGCCGAAGACATCGACGTCACCATCAAAACACTGCCGCCGGCCAAAGAAGAGGCGCCGGCCGAACCACTGGGGCGGATAACGCCGCCGCTGCGCATCGATCTGGATGAGATTCGGGCCGATCGGGTGACCATATCACTGCCCGGGCAGACCATTGCCTGGCAAAGCCTGCAGCTGGCGGCGCACTGGGATGCCGACGCCATGGTGATCACGGGCCCGAACCTGGACGGCCTGACCCTGACGCTGACTCCCGCTGAGGCTGTCGCCGCCACCGGCGAACAGCCCGTTGCGGCCGCCACATCACCGCTGACCCTGCCGGAGGTGGTGCTGCCGTTCCCGGTCAAGCTGCAAGACCTCAGCCTGACCAACAGCCGGCTGATCCAGGGCGGGCAAACCCAGGCCTTGAAGGCGCTGGCGTTGAATGTGGAAGGGCAGAACAGCGAACTGACCATACTGACCGCAGAGCTCGACCATGATCTGGCTACCGTCACACTCGACGGCAACATCACCCTGAGCGGGGATTATCCGCTCGAGCTGGCATTGAACGCCACCCTGCACAAACCGCTGCTGAACGGAGAACTGGCCGGCCAGACCCTGAATCTGGCCCTGTCCGACAGTGTGCAAACGCTCAAGGGCAAGCTGACCCTGGACGGGGTGGTGGAAGCACTGGCCACCTTGCAGCTGCAACCGCTGGATCCCGAACTGCCGTTCGACGTTGCGCTGAACTGGCAACAGCTGGGCTGGCCGCTTAAAGAGCCTCAGTGGCGACTGGAACAGGGCAAGCTGACCCTGAAGGGCAGGCTGGAAGACTATCAAGTGTCCCTGAACACAGAGGGTCAGGGGCCGGATTTGCCGCCGGTCGGCATCAGGCTGGCGGCGAAGGGGGATCTGCAAGGTGCCCGCCTGAGCCCGCTGACCCTGACGCTGCCTCAGGGCGAAGCGCAGCTTAAGGGCGCCCTGAGTTGGGCCGATGGCATCGACTGGCAAGGGTTGCTGGCGTTGAGCGAGGTGGATCCCGGTGCCTTTGTGGCCGGGCTGGACGGTCGGCTCAATGGCGAGCTGGATACCCGCTTTGTGCTCAATGGCTCGCAGTGGGAGCTGAATGCCCGGCCCGACATTTATGGTCAGCTTCGGGATTATCCGCTGTTGCTCAAGGGCGAAGTGGTGCTGGATCAGGCCATGCAGGGCAGCATCAATCAGTTGCAGCTGATCAACGGCAACAACCGGTTGACGGTCAATGGCCGCATCACCGACAACTGGCAACTGGACGGCGTGCTGAATGCGCCGGAGCTTGCCGTGTATGCGCCCGGTCTGTTCGGCGATCTGGCCGGCGATATTAGCGTGCGGGGGGCGCTGGCCGCGCCGCAAATCGAGACCAGCCTCAAAGGCGAGCGTGCCGGTTTCAACGACACCCAGGCGCGCAACATCAACCTCCAGGCCAAGGCCACCCTGGGCGAACAGATGAGCGGCGATATTCGGCTGAACATTGCCCGCATTCAGGCCGGTGAGCTGACCTTCAATGGGCTGCTGCTTACCGCCGGTGGCGATGAGGCGGCGCACCGGCTCGAACTGAAACTGGACGGCGATCCGCTGGCGGCCGATCTTCTTCTCGACGGCGGCCTGAACAAGGACGGCTGGCGCGGCCGGCTGAGCCGGGCGGTGCTGGACACCCCGCTCGAACGCTGGGCGCTGCAACAACCGCTGGCCATGTCGTGGCAGGCCCCGCGTTTTCGTGCCGAGCCCCATTGCTGGCGCTCGGGCGAGGCGTCGCTGTGTTTCGATGCTCTCACTGCCAGTGCCAACGAAGGCCAGGGCGGGGTGAATATTCGTGATCTGAATCTGGCCCGCCTGCAGCCGTTCTTTCCTCAGGATTTTGCCTGGGAGGCCATACTCGGTGGCCGGGTCGATCTGCGCTGGAAGGACGGCACGCCCCGGCTGAATGCCAACATCAGCACCACGCCGGGCACCTTTGTCAGTGGAGACACTCGACTCGACTATCAGACCCTGTCGCTGAACAGCGAGATGGCCGACAACCGGCTGCAGTCGTCGCTGGCCTTTCGTTCGACCAGGCTGGGGCGCTTGGAGCTGGATGCCAATGTGGCCGATCTCAAGGGACGCCGCGCGCTCAGTGGCAACCTGAGCATAGAGCAGCTCCAACTCGACTGGTTGGCGCCGCTGCTGCCGGAAGTGGCTCGCTTGCAGGGCACCCTGGCCGGCCGGGCGCGACTGGACGGCACCCTGCAGGCCCCGCTGCTGTTTGGCGATATCAGCCTGACCGGCGGCGAGGTGGACACCTATTCCGACATGGTCAAGGTGCGTGACTTCAGTACCCGGCTGGATATCAGAGGCACCAACGCCACCATTGCCGGTCAGCTCAGGGTGGGCGACGGCCCGCTCAATATCAGCGGTGAGCTGGACTGGCGGCAGTTGCCGGTGAGCGGCGAGATCCGTCTCAAGGGCTCCGAACTGGAAGCCGGTTATCCGGGCATGGGGCGGGTGCGGGTCAGTCCGGACCTGCAAATCGCACTGGGCGAGCAGGCCACGGTGCGGGGCGAGATCCTGATCCCCTGGGCCCGTATCGAGGTCAAGGAGCTGCCCGAAAGCGCCGTGCCCCTGTCAAAGGATGTGGTCATCGTGCAGCCGTCGGGCATCATTCCCGACCGGGCACCCAGCCTGCCGGTGGATATTCGTATCAATGTGCGGCTGACCGAGGATGTGCGGCTGGAAGCCTTTGGTCTGGATACCCGACTGGAAGGGCAATTACGCATCGTGCAGCGGCCCAACCGTGCCATGCGTGCCAACGGCGAAATTCGGCTGGAGGACGGCAAGTTCCGCGCCTACGGCCAGAACCTGCTGATTCGGGATGGCAGCATTCTGTTCAGCGGTCCGCTGGACGTACCGAACCTCAGGGTGGAGGCGATTCGTAATCCGTCCAGCATGTCCGACAGCAGCATTGTGGTGGGGGTGCGGGTATCGGGCAGCGCCACACAACCCACGCTTGAGGTGTTCTCGGATCCCGCCATGCCGCAGGTGGAGCAGCTGTCTTACCTGTTGCGCGGACGCGGCCTCGAAGGCGGCGGTGAAACCGACGGCAACGCCCTGGTGCAGTCGATGCTGCTTGGCGCCGGGGTCGGCAAAATCGGCGGTCTGGTCACCAACGTGGGCGAGGCGCTGGGGCTGCAGGATGTATCGCTGGATACCGGCGGCAGCGGCGATAGCACCGAGGTGAACATCAGCGCCTATGTGTTGCCGGGGCTGCAAATCGGCTATGGCGTAGGCGTCTTCTCGTCCATCGGCGAGCTGCGGCTGCGTTACGAGCTGCTGCCCCGGCTTTATTTGCAGGCGACCAGCGGTCTGAGTCAGGCGATTGATCTCTTTTATCGTTTCGAATTCTGATGACCCTGTTAAGCAATATCCTGTAACGGAGGTGGATTCCGGGGCTGGGTTGCCTTTCTCGTCACCCCCGCGAAGACGGGGGTCCCATGCCTTTGCTGGCGACTCTCAGTCTGACCGATCTCTGCTACCGGTGCTGGATTCCCGCCTTCGCGGGAATGACGAGAGGGAGCATGCGGGAATGACCAGAAAGGACATGCAGGAATGACCAGAGAGGGCATGCGGTAATAATGAAAGAGGGAATGCGGGTATGTGATTGGCTCGCTGTGGCAGAATTTGCCGGGTCGGCACCGAGCCGCTCATGCTTTTTGGGCCGGCCTTGGGTAAAGTAGGGCCTTGTAACCATGCCCGGCCTGCGAGAGTACGCCCCATTATGATGTCTTCGCCTTTGCTGCAACAGGAACGGCTGGCCAAAACCATGTTGGCCTGCATGGCGTTTTACGCCCTGCTGGCGATGCACCTTTATTTACCCCATCTGTTCGGCATCGGTCTGCAACTGCCTTTCAACGTGATCGGCTGGTTTTTTATCGGCCTGATGACCACCCTGGGGCTGTGGCACTGGCATCGGCGGCGGCTGTTGACCAGCCGCTTCTGGCTGGGGCTGGTGGTGGCGAGCAGCCTGCTGTGGCTGCCGTTCTTTTATACTCACAACAACTCGGTGGCCGGCCAGGCCCTGCCACGCATGCTGGGGCTGTGCGGCGGCCTGTTGTTTTATCTGGCGCTGCAGCAATGCCGCTTTAACGGCC
>JAAEZO010000126.1 GCA_018222825.1 Gammaproteobacteria bacterium | reverse complement strand
AGTCGGTGCCCGGCGAGCTGTTCGACGGCATGGAAGTGGCCGAAGGCGACACCTTCGTGGCCGAGACCGATGACGGCCACCGCCCGGTGACCATCGTTGAAGTGGCGGAAGAATACGTCAAGGTGGACGGCAACCATCCGCTGGCCGGCATGACCCTGACCTTCAAGGGCGTGGTACGCGAAGTGCGTGAAGCGACCGAAGAAGAGCTGGCGCACGGCCACGTGCATGGCGAGCATGGTCATGATGACCACGAGCACGACCATGAAGGCGGTTGCTGCGGTCACAAGCACTAAGCTTCGGCTTGGCAGTAAAAAAGGCGCCTCGGCGCCTTTTTTGTTGTCTGGTATTCGGCTCTCAGTAATGCGGCGGTGGCGTTTCGTCTGCCTGATCGGCCACTTCCCCGGGCTGCAGTTCTTTCAGCTTTTTCACCATCAGGCTGAGCTGGGCCTTGAGGCGAGCGGTTTCGGCGCCCTGAGCGGTAATTTCCTGATTCAGTTGCTCTATGGTGTCGTCCTGAAAGGCCAGTCGGGTTTCCAGCTGATCCAGGCGCTGCAGTATGTCTTCATTCATGATTCTGTTCTCTCTGATCTATGTCCCAGGTTTCCCCCAGGCCGGCGGAGCTGACGCTGTAAACATGCTGTTGATCGATAAAGGCCACGTCATACACCATGGCGCTGGCGGGACGCAGCTTGGTATGCAGGCCGACTTCCCACTGTTGCAGGGGCTGGCCATCGTCCAGCTGCCACAGCTCCAGCCGACGGGCGGTGCTGCCGGTCAACAGTCGATTGTTGGCCGAGTCCAGCCGGGCGCTGATAAAGGTCTGGCCGCGGTAGGGCACCTGCAAACGAGAATAAAGCTCGCCCGACGGCAAGCGATGCAGCTCTCCCTGTCCCTGAGCATCGGCGCTGAAGGCCAGATGGCCTTCGGCGTCAAGGCGCACCAGACTGACGCTGTTTTCGTGCTGCCAGCGGCCGAGGATGGTGGCGTCGCCGGTTTGCCATAGCAGTACCTGGCCGTTATGGCTGGCGCTGAGGGCGTAACGGCCGTTGGCGGACAAGTCCACCGAGTTGATGCGGCTGTTTTCGCCCTCGAGCCGGTGGCCCATGAACAGGAGTCGGCGGCCGCTCTGCAGGTCGACATATTCGACTTCGCCGTTGTGATAGCCGAGCAGCAGGCTGCGGCCATTATTGGCCAATGCCAGCGCGCGCAGGGAATGATTCAGTTGATAAAAACCGAGATTGCGGCCGTTCTGCAGTGACCAGACGGCAACCGTGTCCAGACTGGCCGTTGCTGCGCTGAGACTGTCGGGAGAGATGGCCAGCAGCAGAATGTCGTCGCGGCTCTCGCCCTGGTACCAATGGTAAAGCGGCTCATCCTGGCCTTGTAGCCACACCTGCACCGGGCTGGGGCCGGAAGCGACCAGGGTAAAGCGGCCATCGATACTGGTTTGCGCCGCCAGCACAGTGCCCTGGGCATAACGGCTCTGGGTCACCGCGCTATCGCCCGTATCGCAACCGGATAGCAGCATGAATGTGACGCACATTGTCATCATCAACAGGCTGGCGGGCATTTTTATGAGCTTGGGCTTTCGCATCGGCAACTTGAAACGGTAGTATAGGTTCGGATTGATAAGCATCTCATTTTCCATGGGGTTTTTCCCCTGTTCTGGAGTGAATAATGAAAAAACTGTTACAAGTCAGTTTGCTGGCCTCTGCGGTATTGGTAGGTCTGAGTGGTTGTAAGGAAGAGCAGGCATCAGCCCCCGCAGCAGTGGAAGCGGCCCCGGAGCTGGAAAGCTTTGAAGCCAAGTCTGCCTACGCCATCGGCCTGTCCATGGGCCGTTACATCGGTTCTACCCTGGAAAAACAGCAGGAGCTGGGCGTCGAGCTGGATAACGACACCATACTCCGGGGCGTGAAAGACGGTTTCTCCGATGCGGGCCAGATGAGCGACGAAGAAATTCAGACCGCGCTGACCGCGTACGATGAGCATATCAACGGCTTGATCGAAACCCAGGCCAAGGAACAGGCGGCGACCACCCTGAAAGAGGGCAAGACCTTCCTGGAAGAAAACGCCAAGCGTGACGGCGTACAGGTAACCGAGTCCGGCCTGCAGTATGAAGTGTTGATCGTAGGCGAAGGCGCCAAGCCGGCGGCCGAAGACGTGGTGACCGTGCACTACACCGGTACCTTGGTTGATGGCACCACCTTCGACAGTTCGGTAGAACGTGGCGAGCCGGCCAGCTTCCCGCTGAATCAGGTTATTCCGGGCTGGACCGAAGGCGTACAGCTGATGCCGGTGGGCGCCAAGTACAAGCTGTTTATCCCGGCCGACCTGGGTTACGGCGAGTCTGGTGCCGGCAGCATTCCCGGTAATGCGGTACTGGTATTTGAAGTCGAACTGCTGGATATCAAGGCGGCCGACCAGCCAGAAGCAGTAGCCGAAGTTCCGGCTGCCGAGTAAGGCGCTAGAGCAAGCAAACCACGGCGCCTCAGGGCGCCGTTTTTATTTTGGCCTGCAGCGCTATCCAGCTGTGATCGTCTAGCAACAACCTCTCTTTTGCTACCTTGCTCAGTTTCTTCAGGCGGTATTCCAGCCGCAGCGCCACCGACTGGCTGGCCACGGTTCGTTGCCACACCAGCTCGGCCGGGCGACGGGACCAGACATAACGGGAAGCGCGGGAAACCTGCTGGTTATGTTCTTTGCAGCGGCGCACCGGATCCAGGCTGATACCCGCATAAAGGCTGCCATCACGGCAGCGCAACAGGTAAATATACCAGGGCAGATCAGGGTTACCGGCGGTGTGGTTACTTACACTGTGCTCATCGTTCATGTTGTAACGGTCGAAGGTAATACTCATTGATTAATGCAGCGGTGCCAGCGGAAGGCTGACCTGCTGGGGCGGATAACAAAGCCCGCTGGTGCAGCCCTGATAACGAACCTCGGCTACCCCTCCGGGCATCACCTGCTGAAGCGGTATGGTCAGCTGCAGTTGCCGGTAATACACCTGGCTTTTGCCGAAATACTCGTCTTCGTGCGCAGTGCCGTCGGGCAGCGCCCAGTCACCGAAGCGGGCCTGGTTGGGGGTGACCGACAGTTGGTGGCGATAAAGGTAATAGCCGGGGGCTATGGTAAATTGCAGTTGCAGCCCCGCCGAGGTTTGCTGGCTGGTAAGGATAAAGGCCTGCTCTACCGGCAGAAACGCCGAGCTGGTTACCGGCTTCGGACGCAGGCCAAGCCATTCCAGCACTCCGGCCTGACTCGGAAGCGCGACCAGGGCGGTGGTCAGCAATAACAGCGGCATACGCAACATGAGTCACCTTGTGAGTTGAATGGCGGCAGAGATCACCGAGTGACGGCTACTATAGCCTTGCTCCGGACTAAAATCATCGCGCTGCATGATTTGAAAATAACGCGGTTCGCCCCCATGTTGATGGTTTCCCCCCAATACATTGCCAATTCAGGCGAAGATGAGGTTTTAGTGGGTAAGATTTTTTGGATGTTTATCGGCGCCACGCTGCTGGAAATTTTTGTGTTCATCGAGGTGGGCTCGGCCATCGGTGCCTGGAGCACCATAGCGCTGATCATGCTGACCGCCATCGTGGGCCTCAGCCTGGTGCGTATTCAGGGCTTGCAGACCCTGATGGAAGCCCAGCGCAAGGTCAACCTGGGCGAGGCCCCGGCGCGGGAGATGCTGGCCGGTATCATGCTGGCCATGAGTGGCGTGTTGCTGCTGTTGCCGGGCTTCGTGTCGGATTTGGGCGGCGTGCTGCTGCTGCTGCCACCGGTACGCGCGGCTCTCATCGAACGCTTCATCAGCAAGGCTCATGTGCGTAGCCAGAAAGGACACACCTTTACTGCCGAATATCATGAATACAGTGAGACCCGCATCCACCAGGATCGATTGGGTAACCGGGAAGAAGGCACCACCTTCGACGGCGAGTTTCATCGCAAGGACGATGACAAATAACCCTGATACAGCGTTAAGCCAGTTTATCTATTAGTCACAAATCCGTTATCTGGTCATTATCGACTCAGAGGCAGCAGGGCTGCCTCTTCCGACACGCTACAAGTACCTCCCTATAAGCTCACACATGCCATCCTTGGCATGTGATGGTCGGCTGAGCTATCCCTGCCGTCTCTTCTTGGCTTCAGAGTCGTTAGTTGATGATGCTAACAGGTACTTCGGCTGCCCGAGGGAGGGCAAAGGGTGTCTGCTCGGCCGACCATCCGCGCCAGGGATGGCGCGGTTGAGCCCCCAGGGAGGGGTTTACGGCGTGTCGGCGGAGTAGTGCCCTTTGTCCGATTGCTGTGTTCAAATTATAAAACGGCCTGCGGCCTTGTTTCGGTCAGGCCAGCGGATGATTGATCTTCCAGGGAAAACGCCGCCAGGCGAAACCACCGGCGATGATGCCCGCCAGCAGGTTGGCGACCAGAATGCCGGTAAAGACACCGGCCTCACCCTGCCAGCGGTTACCCAGCCAGGCCAGCGGTAACAGCAGACCAAACAACCGGATACCGTTGAACAGCAGCGAAATACTCGATACCCGCAGCCCGTTCAGCGCCGCTGCCAACAGCATGAAGCACCCCTGCAGACCATATCCCAACGGCACCAGCCGCAGATAAAACGTCAGGTGACGGCTTACCTCGGCATTGTCGGTAAACTGGCGTGCCAGCCAGGGGGCCAGCCACCACAGCAACCCGAATACCAGCAGCTGAAAACCAAGCGCAAAGCGCATCGACAGCAGCAAGGCCTGCCGGCTGCGCTCATGCAGACCGGCACCGGTATTCTGGGAAATAAAGGGCGCCAGCACCGAGCTGAGCGCCATCATGGCAATCAGCATCAGTGCCTCAATGCGCGAAGCGGCGCCGTAGGCGGCGACCACTTCCTTGCCCAGACCGGCCAGTATCACCATCAGCATGGCGGTGGTGAGCGGATTGAGCAGATTGGTAAACGAGGCAGGAATGGCCACCTGCAACAGCTGACGCCAGTGCGATAGTACGCTGTCCAGCCGAAGCCAGGGCCAGAGCAGTAATCGTTCCTGGCGCCACAGCAACCATAATCCGACAACGGTGGCCATCAGCCAGGAACAGGCCGAGGCGATGGCGGCGCCCTTGATGCCCAGTTCGGGAAAGGGGCCGATGCCGAAGATCAGCAAGGGGTCGAGCAAACCGTTGACCAGGCCGGCCACCATCATCACCAGGCTGGGGGTGCGGGTATCGCCGGTGGCGCGAATGGCTGCATTACCGACCATGGGCAGCACCAGCAGCGGCATGGTCAGATACCAGATCAGCATATAGTCGTTGATCAGCCCGAGCAGGGCGTCGGTGGCACCCAGCAGCCGGAACAGCGGGTCTATGGTCGTGGCCCCCAAACCGGCCAGCAGGCAGACCAGTACCAGTGCCAGCAGCAGGCTGTGGCTGGTGAACTGCGCGGCCTGTTGCTGGTTGCCGGCGCCCAGCGCCTGGCCCAGGCAGGCGGACAGACCCGCGCCCAGCCCCATGGCCAGCGAGATCACCACAAAGGTGACCGGAAAGGTAAAGCTGATGGCCGCCAGGGCATCGGTGCCGAGCAGGCCGATGAAAAAGATATCGACCAGATTAAAGGCCTGGATGGCGACGATACCGAGCGCCATGGGCCCGGCCATTCTGGCCAGTTGCGGGCCTATGGGGGCGGTCAGCAGCGAGTTGTGTTGTACCACGAATGATCTCTTGAAATGAATGAGCCTGCTTTGCAGAGGCGATGCCCATGATACCGTCGCTGGTCGCGCTTTTAAAAAAATTTATACCCTGAACCCTTGAAGGGGGGGAATGCGCTCCCATATAGAGAGACAGCATAACAGTTTGCGGCCGCCGGCCGTTTATATCACTAGGTAACAACACTCATCAGGAGAGTTATCGATGAACATTCGTCCATTGCACGATCGCGTTATTATCAAGCGTATTGAAGCCGAGTCAAAATCTGCCGGAGGCATTGTTTTGACCGGGTCTGCCGCCGAAAAGTCCACCCGTGGTGAGGTGCTGGCGGTAGGTAATGGCCGCACGCTGGACAGCGGCGAAGTGAAAGCCATGTCCGTCAAAGTGGGTGACAAGGTCATTTTCAACGAAGGCTATGGCGTGAAAACCGAGAAGCTGGACGGTCAGGAAGTACTGATCCTGTCTGAAAACGACATTCTGGCTATCGTCGAATAATCATCCGGTTTATCTACTTTCAAGTTTCAAGGAATATGAACAATGGCTGCTAAAGAAGTTAAATTTGGTAACGACGCCCGCGTAAAAATGCTCAAGGGTGTCAACATCCTGGCCGACGCCGTTCGAGTAACCCTGGGCCCGAAA
This sequence comes from Gammaproteobacteria bacterium, assembly GCA_018222825.1. Classification (GTDB taxonomy): domain Bacteria; phylum Pseudomonadota; class Gammaproteobacteria; order Enterobacterales; family Aeromonadaceae; genus Oceanimonas. Next base: position 1,599 of record JAAEZO010000126.1, on the reverse strand, counting down.
GGCCGTAACGTGGTACTGGACAAGTCCTTTGGTGCCCCCGTTATCACCAAGGACGGCGTGTCCGTTGCCAAGGAAATCGAGCTGGAAGACAAGTTCGAAAACATGGGCGCCCAGATGGTGAAGGAAGTGGCTTCCAAGGCCAACGACGAAGCGGGCGACGGCACCACCACCGCCACCGTACTGGCTCAGTCCATCGTTAACGAAGGCCTGAAAGCGGTTGCTGCCGGCATGAACCCGATGGATCTGAAGCGCGGTATCGACAAGGCCGTGATCCAGGCCGTTGCCGAGCTGAAGAACCTGTCTGTTCCCTGTAAAGATACCAAGGCCATTGCTCAGGTAGGTACCATCTCTGCCAACTCCGACGAAACCGTGGGCGCGCTGATTGCCGAAGCCATGGAAAAAGTGGGCACCGACGGTGTTATCACCGTAGAAGAAGGTCAGGGCCTGCAGGACGAGCTGGACGTGGTAGAAGGCATGCAGTTCGACCGTGGCTACCTGTCTCCCTACTTCATCAACAAGCAGGAAACCGGTACCGTCGAGCTGGAAGACCCCTTCATCCTGCTGGTTGACAAGAAAGTCTCCAACATCCGCGAACTGCTGCCGGTACTGGAAGGCGTTGCCAAGCAATCCAAGCCGCTGCTGCTGGTTGCCGAAGACATCGAAGGCGAAGCGCTGGCCACTCTGGTGGTAAACAACATGCGCGGTATCGTTAAAGTGGCCGGCGTTAAAGCCCCGGGCTTTGGCGACCGTCGCAAGGCCATGCTGCAGGATATCGCTATCCTGACCGGTGGTACCGTGATCTCCGAAGAAGTGGGTCTGGAGCTGGAAAAAGCGACTCTGGAAGATCTGGGCCGTGCCAAGCGCGTGGTTATCACCAAAGACAACACCACCATCATCGATGGCGTGGGTGAAGTGGCGTCCATCGAAGCGCGCGTGGCGCAGATTCGTCAGCAGATCGAAGATTCTTCTTCCGATTACGACAAAGAGAAGCTGCAAGAGCGCGTGGCCAAGCTGGCCGGCGGTGTTGCCGTGATCAAGGTCGGTGCTGCCACCGAAATGGAAATGAAAGAGAAGAAGGCCCGCGTCGACGATGCCCTGCACGCGACCCGTGCTGCGGTAGAAGAAGGCGTGGTACCGGGCGGCGGTGTGGCCCTGGTTCGCGTTGCCAGCAAGCTGGCCGAGCTGCGTGGCGACAACGAAGACCAGAACGTGGGTATCAAGGTTGCCCTGCGCGCCATGGAATCTCCGCTGCGTCAGATCGTGACCAACGCCGGCGAAGAAGCCTCGGTTGTGGTATCCAAAATCAAGGACGGTGAAGGTAACTTCGGTTACAACGCCGGTAACGACACCTACGGCGACATGCTGGCCATGGGTATTCTGGATCCGACCAAGGTGACCCGTTCTGCGCTGCAGTTCGCGGCCTCCGTAGCCGGCCTGATGATCACCACCGAAGCCATGGTCACCGAACTGCCCAAGCAAGACGCGCCGGCCATGCCGGACATGGGCGGCATGGGTGGTATGGGCGGCATGGGTGGTATGATGTGATTTGAGTCACATCGATACTTCCTGGTCACTAAACCGACCATGAACTACAAACCG
>JAAEZO010000125.1 GCA_018222825.1 Gammaproteobacteria bacterium | reverse complement strand
TGGCCTTGCCGGTCAGTCCGCTGGAACAGCTGGAAAAACTGGAGCAGTTGCGGGTACTTTGGCACGGCGAGTCGATAGCGCTGAGTGACGCCTGTGAAATACCGCCGCCGGGGGTTGATACCCCGGAGGATCTGGAGGAGGTACGCCGGCAGTTGGCGGTTCGCTAAGGCGTTGACCGAGTCCGGGATACAGAATTCTCTGCAATAAACAAGATTACGGGGTACATTGCCCTGCAGTTATGGCGGCTTTACGCCACAAGGAAACGTTCGAGGAATAATATGATTACCCTGGGTGAATACATCGTAAAGAATCAGGCTGAATACCCCAGCGCCAGCGGCGAGCTGACGTCACTGCTGTCGTCTATCCGTCGCGCCGCCAAGGTGGTTAACCGTGAAATCAACCGGGCCGGCTTGGTTACCGACATCATCGGTGGCAGCAACGGCAGCGAAAACGTGCAGGGTGAAACACAGCAGAAGCTGGATGTGTTCGCCAACGACATGTTCAAGGCGGCTCTGGAAGCCCGGGGCGAAGTCTGTGGTATTGCGTCCGAAGAAGAAGACCATTATGTGGCTTTCGATGACAAGCGCCAGAGCAACGCCAAATACGTGGTGCTGATGGATCCGCTGGATGGCTCCTCGAACATCGACGTCAATGTGTCCATCGGCACCATTTTCTCCATCTACCGTCGCATCAGCGAGCCCGGTGAGCCGGTCAACATGGAAGACTTCCTGCAGCCGGGCGTCAACCAGGTCGCCGCCGGTTACGTGGTTTACGGTTCTTCCACCATGCTGGTATACACCACCGGTAATGGCGTGCACGGCTTTACCTACGATCCGACCCTGGGCTCTTTCTGCCTGTCCCACGAGAATATTCGTATTCCCGAGCAGGGCTCTATCTACTCCATCAACGAAGGCAACTACATCAAGTTTCCGGAAGGGGTGAAGAAGTACCTGAAGTTCTGTCAGGAAAAGGACCCAGACACCAAGCGTCCCTACAGCTCGCGCTATATCGGCTCCCTGGTATCGGACTTCCATCGGAATATGCTCAAGGGCGGCATCTATATCTATCCGTCCGGCACCAGCAACCCCAACGGCAAGCTGCGGTTGCTGTATGAGTGTAACCCGCTGGCGTTCATGGCCGAGCAGGCCGGTGGCAAGGCCACCGATGGTTTCCGTCGCATCATGGAAATCAAGCCGACCGAGCTGCATCAGCGCACGCCCTACTTTGTGGGCTCGAGCAAGATGGTCGACAAGGCCGGTGAACTGATGGCGCAGTATTCCAGCCACGAAGCGGAATAAGCCCTACTGGTGGTTGGTTAACAAAAAAGGCGCTTCGGCGCCTTTTTTTTGCGGCAGCATCCGATCTGGCAGTGGTAATCGATGCAACATTGATCCAGATTAATATTTCCTCTATTTCCTCTATTTCCTCTATTTCCTCTATTTCCTCTATTTCCTCTATTTCCTCCTTTCGGAATGTATTAATTGTGACCACACTCATGTGGCGTTTAAAAAACATACAAAAAGGAGGTTTATATGGATGTCAAAAAGCGTTCAACTTCCAGACTCGCGCCCTGGAACTGATTCAAACACGAGCAGAACGAGCCACTGACCAAGACGAACGAATTACAGAGCACGAACCCCATCGCCCAGTTGCAGCAGGAGATGGATCGCTTGTTTGATCGCAGCTTCCGGCAGTTGAGAACAGATTTGGCATTTGAAGACTGGCCGTCATTTAACCAGCTCAAGCCCAGTGTCGATATCAGCGAGCGGGATAACTGCTATCTCATCAGCGTGGAAATACCCGGCGTTAAAAAAGAGGACATGGCCCTGACGCAGGAAGGGGACAGATTGATTATTCGTGGTGAAAAGAAGCATGAGCACGAAGAAAAAAGCGAGACGCTGCACCGGGTGGAGCGCAGCTACGGGCATTTTCAGCGGGTCTTGACGCTGCCTGAGGATGCGCAGGAGGAAAACATCAGTGCCCAGTTCAAGGACGGGGTGCTCACCATTGAAGTGCCACGCCAGGCGGGAGCCAAGCAAAAGACCAAAAAAATCGATATCTCCCAATAACAAAAAGGCCGGCTAATGCCGGCCTTTTTTCATCTGTGGTATTAAACAGAATTCAGTGCGTTACTTCTCGACCTGAGAGCGAAATTCGCGCTCGGGTGCGCCGGTGTACAGCTGACGCGGGCGGCCGATTTTCTGCTTGCTGTCGGACATCATCTCGTTCCAGTGTGACATCCAGCCCACGGTACGTGCCAGGGCGAAAATCACGGTGAACATGGAGGTCGGAATACCGATGGCCTTCAGGATGATACCGGAGTAGAAGTCGACGTTCGGGTACAGCTTGCGTTCGACGAAGTAGGGGTCAGACAGCGCGATACGCTCCAGCTCCATGGCCACGTCCAGCAGCGGATCTTCGATTTTGAGATCGTCCAGTACTTCGTGACAGGTGTCGCGCATCACGGTGGCACGCGGGTCGAAGTTCTTGTACACCCGGTGGCCGAAGCCCATCAGACGGAAGGGGTCATCCTTGTCCTTGGCGCGCGCGACAAACTCGGGAATACGATCCACAGAGCCGATCTCTTCCAGCATCATCAGGCAGGCTTCGTTGGCACCGCCGTGAGCGGGTCCCCACAGCGATGCAATGCCGGCGGCAATACAGGCGAAGGGGTTGGCACCACTGGAGCCGGACAGACGTACAGTCGAGGTAGAGGCGTTCTGCTCGTGATCCGCATGCAGGGTGAAGATGCGGTCCATGGCGCGCTCGACGATGGGGTTGACCTTGTAGTCTTCACAGGGTACCGCAAACATCATCTGCAGGAAGTTGGCCGAATAACTCAGGTCGTTACGCGGGTAAACAAACGGCTGGCCGATGGAATATTTGTACGCCATGGCAGAAATGGTCGGCATCTTGGCAACCATACGGTGCGCGGCAATTTCCCGGTGTTCCTGGTTATTGATGTCCATCGGATCGTGGTAGAACGCCGACAGGCCGGCGATAACACCACAGACAATGGCCATGGGGTGTGCATCGCGGCGATAGCCCTTGAAGAAGGACGACAGCTGCTCGTGCACCATGGTGTGACGCATGATGCAGTTCTTGAACTGCTCAAACTGCTTGGCAGTCGGGGCTTCCCCGTACAGCAGCAGGTAGCAGACTTCGAGGTAACTGGCGTTTTGGGCCAATTGGTCGATGGGATAGCCGCGGTGCAGCAGTATACCCAGATCACCGTCGATATAGGTGATTTCGGACTGGCAAGATGCCGTCGCCATAAAACCAGGGTCGTAGGTAAAGTATCCATGTGAGCCCAGTGAGCTAATGTCGATCACATCATAACCGGCAGTGCCTGAGGCGATTGGAAGTTCAATGGGGTCCTTGCCGGGCAAGTGTAGAGTGGCCTTTTGGTCAGCCATAGCACGTCTCCTTCGCGTTCTTATAATAGGTCCACGGATAGGCATTTTTGCATAGATCAAAAAAATATCTAACTACTATTGCCTTCCATGGTGCGGGCATATTGAAAACAGAAGCGGGGGTCAATGTCAATTTTACTCGTATGGCTGGCCTCGGGTTGACCTCGTTGTGGGATCAACTTTACATATTTGGTAATTGCCTCAGACCCTTCGTTGTAATTATTTTTCTCCTCCATATACTGGATTGCGAGGGTATATGGTGCAGTTTTGGATATTTTGCAAGTGCAATTTCTGGTGTTCTGAACGCCCTCGGGCAGCCGAATGATCAGTACGCACTTTCTCTCAAGTTTCCATTTCATATATCCGGGCTTTATCTGTTAAAACAATAACTAACGTGCTCAATGGAGCTAGTGGGCAAGACCGTGACTAAAAAACAGAGACCTGTAAACCTCGACCTACGGACTATTCGCCAACCTGTCGCTGCAATCGCATCAATCCTGCACCGGGTTTCCGGTGTCATCACGCTATTCGCACTCGCCATCCTGCTGTGGCTGCTCAGTTACTCGCTTTCTTCCGAAGCCGGGTTCCGGGCAGTTGTGGATATTCTCGACGGTTTCTTCGTCGGCTTTATCCTGTGGGGTGTACTGACTGCGCTGGCCTACCACATAGTGGGCGGCATTCGCCACCTCATTATGGACCTGGGCTACTGTGAAGAGCTGGAGTCGGGTGCGCTGAGTGCCAAGGTGGTATTCGGTGTGACTATCGTGTTGTCATTGCTGGCGGGGGTAATGGTATGGTAACCAATTCTGCAACCTTTGGTCGCAGCGGCGTACATGATTTCATGTTGGTGCGCGCCTCGGCCGTTATTCTGACCTTATACACCCTTTACCTGGTGGGTTTTATCGCCTTCAACGACATCACCTTTGATATCTGGACGGGCTTCTTCGATAAAACCTTTACCAAGGTGTTTACGCTACTGGCGCTGTTCAGCATGTTGATACATGGCTGGATTGGTGCCTGGCAGGTGCTGTCCGACTATGTCAAACCGGCCTTGTGGCGCGGTGTGGCCCAGTTTGGGGTAGTGGTGTTACTGCTGGTTTATGTACTGACCGGTATCGTCGTACTGTGGGGTGTATAAGGTGACTATTACAATTCGCGAATTCGACGCCGTGGTAATCGGCGCCGGCGGTGCAGGCATGCGTGCCGCACTACAAATAGCCGAATCCGGCAAGAGCTGTGCACTGTTGTCCAAGGTTTTTCCGACCCGTTCTCACACCGTATCCGCCCAGGGCGGCATTACGGTGGCGCTGGGCAATGCCCACGAGGACAACTGGGAATGGCACATGTACGACACCGTCAAGGGTTCCGATTATATCGGTGACCAGGACGCGATCGAGTTCATGTGTCAGACCGGTCCCGAGGCCATCCTCGAGCTGGAAAAAATGGGTCTGCCTTTCTCTCGTTTCGACAACGGCAAGGTGTATCAGCGTCCCTTCGGCGGCCAGTCCAAGGCCTTCGGTGGTGAGCAGGCGGCGCGTACTGCCGCGGCGTCCGACCGTACCGGTCATGCCCTGCTGCACACCCTCTATCAGCAAAACGTCAAGCACAAGACCACCGTTTTCTCTGAATGGTATGCGCTGGATCTGGTGAAAAACCAGGACGGTGATGTGGTCGGCTGTACTGCCATCGATATCGAAACCGGTGAGCTGGTGTACTTCAAGGCCAAGGCCACCATTCTGGCCACCGGCGGCGCCGGTCGTATCTTCCAGTCCACCACCAATGCCCATATCAATACCGGTGACGGCGTGGGCATGGCCCTGCGTGCCGGTGTACCGGTGCAGGACATGGAAATGTGGCAGTTCCACCCCACCGGCATCGCCGGCGCGGGCACCCTGGTGACCGAAGGTTGTCGCGGTGAAGGCGGTTATCTGCTGAATAAAGACGGCGAGCGCTTCATGGAGCGTTATGCGCCCAACGCCAAAGATCTGGCCGGTCGGGACGTGGTTGCCCGCTCCATGATGATCGAGATCCGCGAAGGCCGCGGTTGCGATGGTCCCTGGGGCCCGCACCTGAAGCTGAAGCTGGATCACCTGGGCAAGGACGTACTCGAATCCCGTCTGCCCGGTATCTGCGAGCTGTCTCGTACCTTCGCCCACGTGGATCCGGTGAAAGAGCCGATTCCGGTTATTCCGACCTGTCACTACATGATGGGTGGCGTTCCCACCAACGTAAACGGCCAGGCGCTGACTACCGATGCCGATGGCAACGATGTGCCGGTGAAAGGTCTGTTTGCAGTTGGCGAAATTGCCTGCGTATCGGTGCACGGTGCCAACCGTCTGGGCGGCAACTCGCTGCTGGATCTGGTGGTATTCGGTCGTGCCGTGGGTCGCCACCTGACCGAAGCCCTGAACGAGCTGACCGACATCAAAGACGCGACCGAGGCCGACATCGACGCGGCCATGGCCCGTTACAACCGTTGGGAAAACAACCGCGACGGCGAAGATCCGGTACAGATCAAGAAAGATCTGCAGCAGTGCATGCAGCATAACTTCTCGGTATTCCGTGAAGGCGATGCCATGGCGTCTGGCCTGGCCGAGCTGAAGAAGATTCGTGAGCGGCTCAAAAACGCCCGTCTGGATGATACCAGCAGTGACTTCAATACCCAGCGTATCGAATGTCTGGAGCTGGACAACCTGATGGAAACCGCTTATGCCACCGCCGTGGCCGCGAACTTCCGCACCGAAAGCCGTGGTGCTCACTCTCGTTTCGATTATCCGGAGCGAGATGACGAGAACTGGTTGTGCCATTCCTTGTACAGCCCTGAAACCGAGTCCATGAGCAGACGGTCCGTGAATATGTCACCGAATCTTCGTGATGCATTCCCGCCGAAAGCGCGGACTTACTAAGGGGAGGGGATCAAGATGCAAGTTACTATTTCAGTTTATCGTTATAACCCGGAAACCGACGCCAAGCCGTTCATGAAAGACTATCGGATGGAGGTTGCCGAAGGCTCCGACATGATGGTGCTGGATGCGCTGCTGGCACTGAAAGAGCAGGATCCGAGTTTGTCCTTCCGCCGTTCCTGTCGTGAAGGGGTTTGCGGCTCCGATGGCATGAACATGAATGGCAAGAACGGTCTGGCCTGTATTACGCCGCTGTCCGACTTGCTGGGCAAGGATAACAAGGTGGTGATCAGGCCACTGCCCGGCTTGCCGGTGGTGCGTGACCTGGTGATCGACATGAGCCAGTTCTACACCCAGTGGGAAAAGGTCAAACCCTTCCTGATTGCCGATGAAAAACTGCCGCCTGCGCGCGAGCACATGCAGTCACCGGAAGAAAGGGCCAAACTGGACGGACTGTACGAGTGCATTCTGTGCGCCTGTTGCTCTACGTCCTGCCCGTCCTTCTGGTGGAACCCGGACAAGTTTATCGGCCCGGCCGGTTTGCTGGCTGCCTACCGCTGGTTGGCCGACAGCCGCGACACCGCCGCCGACGAACGCCTGTCCGAACTGGATGACGCCTTCAGCGTTTTCCGTTGTCATGGCATCATGAACTGCGTGAATGTATGTCCCAAAGGCTTGAACCCCACCAAGGCCATTGGTCACATCAAATCCATGCTGTTGAATCGGGCAGTTTAATCGTCCCAGCTAGATAATTCGCCGCCCGCAAGGGCGGCTCTGACTCGACGACCAGAACGACAGTAGCCCTGTCGAGACATTACAAAGGGATAAAGATGCACAATGGCGTAATGCAAGCCTGGCTGGATTCTTCTTACCTGGCCGGTGCCAATGCGACCTATGTAGAAGACCTTTATGAGGCTTATCTTGCCGATCCTGATTCCGTTCCCGAGCAATGGCAGACCGTTTTCAACGGCCTGCCGGCGCAAGAAGAGAACGTGCAGGATCAACCTCATTCGCAGGTGAGAGATTACTTCCGCCGCCTTGCCAAAGACACCTCCCGCTATGCCACTCCGGTCAGTGATCCCCACACTGACGCCAAGCAGGTAAAGGTTCTGCAGCTGATCAACGCCTATCGTTTTCGCGGCCATCAGAATGCCAACCTGGATCCGCTCGGACTCTGGGATCGCAAGCTGGTAGCCGAGCTGGACCCGGCGTTCCACAACCTGACCGGCGCCGATCTGGACGCCACCTTCAACGTGGGTTCCTATGCCATCGGCCAGGAAACCATGAAGCTGAAGGATCTGGTGTCAGCACTGAAAAAAACCTACTGCGGTTCGGTCGGTGCCGAGTATATGCACATCACCAGCACCCGCGAGAAGCGCTGGATACAAAGCCAGCTCGAGCCGGTGGTAGGTGATCCCAAATTCACTCAGGCTGACAAGCTGCGCTTTCTGGACAGCCTGAACGCCGCCGAAGGCCTGGAAAAATACCTGGGTGCCAAGTTCCCCGGTGCCAAGCGTTTCTCCCTTGAAGGGGGCGATGCCCTGGTCCCTATGACCAAAGAACTGATCCGCCGTTTCGGCGAGAACGGTGGTCGTGAAGTGGTGATCGGCATGGCCCACCGTGGCCGTCTCAACATGCTGGTCAACGTGCTGGGCAAGCGTCCGCAAGACCTGTTTGATGCCTTTG
>JAAEZO010000124.1 GCA_018222825.1 Gammaproteobacteria bacterium | reverse complement strand
GTCGGGTCAACACCCTGGACAAGGCAGGCCCGGACGAGGTGGCCTTTTTGTCGGACAGCAAATATCACCATCTGCTGGAAAACACCAAAGCCGGAGCGGTGATCATCACCGCCGCCGACCAGGCGCTGTGCCCGGTGGCCAGCCTGGTGATGGCCGATCCGTATCTCGGCTTTGCCCTGGCCGCCCAGGCGCTGGATACCACGCCGCAACCGGCAAAGGACATTCACCCCACGGCGGTGATTGCCGACGATGTCACCTTGGGTGAAGGCGTGGCCATCGGTGCCAACGCGGTGATTGAGTCCGGTGTGGTGCTGGGCGATGGCGTGGTGATTGGCGCCGGTTGCTTTATCGGTAAAGGTGCCCGTCTGGGGGCCAACAGCCGCTTGTGGGCCAACGTGACTGTGTATCATCGCGTCGAGCTGGGCGAACACTGTCTGGTGCAGTCGGGTGCCGTTATCGGCGGCGACGGTTTTGGCTATGCAAATAATAAGGGCGAATGGGTCAAGATTCCGCAGCTGGGGACCGTTATTATTGGTAACCGGGTCGAAATCGGTGCCGGTACCACCATCGATCGCGGTGCATTGGGCGATACTTGCATTGCCGATAATGTGATAATCGACAACCTGTGCCAGGTCGCCCATAACGTCAGCATTGGTTACGGCACCGCCGTGGCGGGTGGTACCGTGATGGCGGGTAGTCTCAAAGTCGGTAAATATTGTATTATTGGCGGCGCAGTGGTGATTAATGGCCACATCGAGATCTGTGATGGGGTCACCCTCACCGGCATGAGCATGGTAATGCGGCCCATCACCGAGCCCGGCATCTATTCTTCCGGTATTCCGTTGCAGCCCAATAAAGAATGGCGTAAAACGGCGGCGCGGGTAATGCGCATCGACGATATGCACAAGCGGCTTAGCCGACTTGAAAAGCAGTCAGACAAAAAAAATTAAGCAAATTTGGTAGGGTTACATTTTGAACAATGAACTGAATAACGAACAAAATCAGTTGGATATCCAGGAAATTCTGGAACTGCTGCCGCACCGCTACCCGTTTTTGATGGTAGACAAGGTGGCACATTATGAAATTAGCCCTGAGCGCAAGACCCTGAGAGGCATCAAGAACGTGTCTTTCAACGAGCCGATGTTCACCGGTCACTTTCCGAACAAGCCGGTGTTTCCGGGGGTATTGATCCTGGAAGCCATGGCCCAGGCCACCGGCATACTGGCATTCAAGATGGTGGGCAAGCCCAAGCCCAACGAGCTGTACTACTTTGCTTCCATCGACAACGCCCGTTTCAAGCGTCCCGTGGTACCGGGAGACCAGCTGGTGCTGGACGTGGTCTATCTTAAAGAACGCCGTGGCATCGCCAAATTTACCGGTGTTGCCACCGTCGACGGCGAAGTGGTTTGTACCGCCGAACTGATGTGTGCCAAACGCGAGGGTTGAGTGTGACGGAGCTAAGTGCAGTAATTCATGAAACCGCCATCGTCCATCCGGATGCGAAGATCGGCAAGGGGGTCGAAATCGGCCCCTGGACGCTGATCGGTCCGGAAGTGGAAATCGGCGACGGCTGCTGGATCGGCCCCCATGTGGTGATTAAGGGGCCCACCCGTATCGGCCAGCGTAATCGCATCTTTCAGTTCTGCTCCATCGGAGAAGACTGCCAGGACAAGAAATACGCCGGCGAGCGTACCGTGCTGGAAATCGGCGACGATAACGTGATTCGCGAGTCCTGCACTTTTCACCGGGGTACCTCTCAGGATGAAAGCCTGACCCGGGTCGGCAGCCGTAACCTGTTCATGGTGAACGTCCATGTGGCGCACGACTGTCGCATCGGCGACGATTGCATCTTCGCCAACAACGCCACCCTGGCAGGCCATGTGCACATCGGCTCTCACGTGATCTTCGGGGGCCATGCCGCCATTCACCAGTTTGGTCGAGTAGGCAGTCACGCCTTTATTGCCGGCTGTGCCGCGTTGAACAAGGACGTGCCGCCCTATGTCATGGCTGCAGGTCTCTACGCCAAGCCCTTCGGCGTCAACTCCGAAGGACTGCGCCGTCGGGGTTTCTCTGCCGAGGGCATTTCGGCTATCAAGAAGGCCTACAAGATTATTTTCAGAAGCGGCAAAACCGTGGATGAAGTGATTCCCGAGCTGGAAGCGCTGAACAAGCTGCAGCCGGAAGTGGGCATCATGGTCGAGTTTCTCAAGCAAAACGAGCGCGGTATCATTCGTGCCTGAGGCTCGTCCCCTGCGTATCGGTATCGTCGCCGGCGAAGTGTCCGGCGACACCCTGGGTGCCGGCCTTATTCGCGAGCTGCGGGCGCGCCATCCGAATGCGGTGTTTGAAGGCATCGCCGGCCCCCAGATGGTGGCCGAGGGCTGTAATGCCCTGTTTGAGATGGAAGAACTGGCGGTGATGGGACTGGTTGAGGTGCTGGGGCGACTGCCGCGCATTCTGACCATTCGCAGGCAGATCATCCGTCACTTCATCGACAATCCGCCGGACGTGTTCGTGGGCATCGACGCCCCGGACTTCAACATCGGTGTCGAGCTTAAATTACGCAAGAGTGGCATTGCCACCCTGCATTACGTCAGCCCCTCGGTATGGGCCTGGCGGCAAAACCGAATTCACAAGATCAAGGCCGCCACCGACATGGTGCTGGCCTTTCTGCCGTTTGAAAAAGCCTTCTACGACCGCTTCGATGCCCCTTGCCGTTTTATCGGTCATACCCTGGCCGATCAAATGCCGCTGGTGCCCGACACTCAGGGTGCACGGCAGCGGCTGGGGCTCAAGCCCGACGGTCGTTACCTGGCGCTGTTGCCCGGCAGCCGCCACGCGGAAGTGACCCTGCTCAGCCCGGTCTATCTGGAGGCCTGCAAACAGCTCAAGGTACGTCACCCCGAGCTGGAATTTGTGGTGCCGCTGGTCAGTGCCAAACGGCGCGAAGAGTTTCTGGCCATCAAGCAGCAGGTGGCGCCCCACCTCGATATCACCCTGATAGAGGGCCGGGGGAGGGAAGTGATGACCGCCGCCGACGTTATCCTGCTGGCGTCCGGCACCGCTACTCTGGAAGCCATGCTGGCCAAGAAGCCGATGGTGGTGGGCTACAAGTTCAAGCCGCTCAGCTACTGGCTGGCCAACAAGTTGGTGAACACTGCCTATGCCTCGCTGCCCAACCTATTGGCGGATCAAATGCTGGTAAGCGAGCTTATTCAGCACGATTGTACCCCCAGCCACATCGTGGATGAGGTTGGCAAGTTGCTGGATAACGACACCAGCGGGCTGGTGGCGCACTTTACCCAACTGCATAAAAAAATCCGCTGCAACGCCGACGAGCAGGCGGCACTGGCGGTGCTGGAACTGGCCAATAGAATATGACAGATATTGTTTATCCCCAGGGCGTGCTGGTGGCGGGCGTCGATGAAGTGGGCCGCGGCCCGCTGGTCGGCGATGTGGTCACCGCCGCGGTGATCCTGGACCCCGATAATCCCATTCCCGGCCTCAATGATTCCAAGAAGCTGAGCGAGAAAAAACGCGAGTTGCTGGCGCCGCTTATTCGCGAACGCGCCCTGGCCTGGGCCATCGGTCGCTGCTCGCCGGCCGAAATCGATGAGCTGAATATTCTGCAGGCCACCATGCTGGCCATGAGCCGGGCCGTTGCGGCGCTGTCGGTACAGCCGGGCTTCGTGTTTATCGACGGCAACCGCTGCCCCAGTCTGCCGATGGCATCCCTGGCGGTGGTCAAGGGCGATAGCCGGGTGGCGGAGATCAGTGCCGCCTCCATTCTGGCCAAGGTGGCGCGCGATCAGGAAATGATTGCGCTGGATGCCTTGCATCCCCAGTACGGCTTTGCCCGTCACAAGGGCTATCCCACCAAGGATCATATGGCGGCTCTGGCCGAGCATGGCGTGCTGCCGGAATACCGGCGCAGCTTCAAGCCGGTGGCGGCACTGTTGGCTGCCGGCAATGACTTCGTGGCGGCAGCCAAATGAGTACGCCGTTCGTTCATCTGCGCATTCACTCGGACTTTTCCATGGTGGATGGGGTGGCCAAGATAGGCCCCATCAACAAGCGTGCGAGCGAGCTGGGCTATCCGGCGCTGGCGCTGACCGATCAGATGAACCTCTGCGGCCTGGTACGCTTTTACGGCGATGCGCACCGCAAGGGGCTCAAGCCCATCGTCGGCACCGACATCTGGGTACAGAGCGATGAATTGGGCGAGCAACTGTTCCGCCTCACCCTGCTGGCGATGGACAATGCCGGCTACCAGAGCATTACCCGCATCATTTCAAAGGCCTACGAGCGCGGTCACGTGCAGCACAGACCCCTGGTGGACAAGGCCTGGCTGGCCGAGTTCAGCGAAGGCATTATCGTGCTGTCCGGCGGGCGCGAAGGCGATGTGGGCATCGGCCTGCTCAAGGGCAACGAGGCGCTGGTCAGCCAGTGCCTGGCCTTTTATCAGCAGCATTTTCCGGATCGTTATTACCTGGAACTGCAGCGCACCGAACGGCCGGACGAAGAAAGCTACCTGCACATGGCGGTGGCAGTGGCCGAACGTGAAGGACTGCCGGTGGTGGCCACCAACGAGGTAGTGTTTCTCGATAAAAGCGACTTCGACGCTCACGAAATTCGGGTCGCCATTCATGACGGCTACACCCTGGACGACAAACGCCGCCCCCGGCGTTACAGCCCAGAACAGTATCTGAAAAGCCCGGCTGAAATGGTCGAGCTGTTTGCCGACATTCCCGAGGCGCTGGAAAACAGCGTCGAGATCGCCAAGCGCTGTAACGTGACGGTGCGGCTGGGCGAGTACTTTTTGCCGGACTTTCCTACCGGCGACATGAGCATCGAAGACTTTCTGGTCAAATGCTCGCAAGACGGGCTGGAAGAGCGACTGGCGTTTCTGTTTCCCGAGCCGGCCGTGCGTGCCGAAAAGCGGGGCGAGTACGACGAGCGCCTGAAGATAGAGCTGGAAGTGATCAACCAGATGGGCTTTCCCGGTTACTTCTTGATCGTGATGGAATTTATCCAGTGGTCCAAGGATAACGGCATTCCGGTTGGTCCCGGCCGGGGCTCGGGCGCCGGCTCGCTGGTGGCCTATGCGCTCAAGATCACCGACCTGGACCCGCTCGAATTCGACCTGCTGTTCGAACGCTTCCTGAACCCGGAGCGGGTGTCGATGCCCGACTTCGATATCGACTTCTGCATGGACCGCCGCGACGAGGTGATCGACCACGTGGCCGAGCTGTACGGCCGGGATGCGGTAAGCCAGATCATCACCTTCGGTACCATGGCCGCCAAGGCGGTGGTGCGCGACGTGGGCCGGGTGCTGGGGCACCCCTACGGTTTTGTCGATCGCATCTCCAAATTGATCCCGCCGGATCCGGGCATGACCCTGGCCAAGGCCTTCGAGGTCGAGCCCAAGCTGCCTGAAATGTACGATCAGGACGAAGAGGTCAAGGCGCTGATCGACATGGCCCGCGCCTTGGAAGGGGTGACCCGTAACGCCGGCAAGCACGCCGGGGGCGTGGTGATCGCGCCCACCCGGATTACCGACTTCTCGCCGCTCTATTGCGACGAGCACGGCCGTAACCCGGTCACCCAGTTCGACAAGAACGATGTGGAAGAAGCGGGTCTGGTGAAGTTCGACTTCCTCGGCCTGCGTACCCTGACCATCATCGACTGGGCACTGGGCATGATAAACCCCAGGCTGGCAAAAGAAGGCAAGCCGCCGGTCGACATCGCCGCCATTCCCATGACGGATGCGGCCTCGTTCAAGGTACTGAAGCGCTTCGAGACCACGGCGGTATTCCAGCTCGAATCCCGCGGCATGAAGGATCTGATCAAGCGGCTGCAGCCTGACTCGTTCGAAGATATGATCGCCCTGGTGGCGCTGTTCCGGCCCGGCCCGCTGCAGTCGGGTATGGTAGACAACTTCATCGACCGTAAGCACGGTCGCGAAGCGGTGTCTTACCCGGATGCCACCTGGCAGCACGAGTCGCTTAAACCCATTCTGGAGCCCACCTACGGCATCATTCTCTATCAAGAGCAGGTGATGCAAATCGCCCAGGTGCTGGCGGGCTATTCGCTCGGCGGCGCCGATCTGTTGCGCCGGGCCATGGGCAAGAAAAAGCCGGAAGAAATGGCCAAACAGCGCGCCGGTTTCGAAGCTGGCGCGACAGAAAACGGGATTGACGGCGAACTGGCGATCAAGATCTTCGATCTGGTGGAAAAGTTTGCCGGCTACGGCTTCAACAAATCCCACTCCGCCGCCTACGCCCTGGTGTCGTACCAGACCCTGTGGCTGAAAACCCATTATCCGGCCGAGTTCATGGCGGCGGTAATGACGGCCGACATGGACAACACCGACAAGGTGGTGACCCTGGTCGACGAATGTCAGCGCATGGGGCTGAATTTGCTGCCGCCGGACGTCAATTCCGGCCGTTATCGCTTCACCGTTAATGAAGAAGGCCATATTGTCTACGGCATCGGCGCTATCAAGGGCGTGGGCGAAGCACCGATAGACTCGATTCTGGCAGCCAGAGAGCAGGGTGGTGTTTTCCGTGATCTGTTCGACTTCTGCAACCGGGTCGATCTGAAAAAGCTGAACAAAAGGGTGATGGAAAAGCTGATCCTGTCCGGCGCCATGGACCGGCTGGGCCCGCATCGGGCCTCGCTGATGGCGACCCTGCCCGAGGCGATGAAGGCGGCGGAGCAGCATGCCAAAGCCGAGGCACTGGGCCAGAGCGACATGTTCGGCGTGCTGGTGGAAGAAGCGCACATAGAGCACGCCTTCGTGGATGTGCCGGCCTGGCCCGACAACGTTTGGCTGGACGGTGAACGGGACACCCTGGGGTTGTATCTGACCGGGCACCCGATCAACCAGTATGCGAAAGAGCTGCGTCATTACACCAGTGGCCGCCTGATCGAATTGCAGGCCACCAGCCGCGATAAAATCACCACCGCCGCCGGCCTGGTGATTGCCGCCCGGGTGATGACCACCAAGCGCGGCAACCGCATGGGCATCCTTACGCTGGATGACAGATCCGGCCGTCTGGACGTGACCCTGTTCTCGGAAGCACTGGAACGCTATGAGTCTTTGCTGGAAAAGGATAAAATCCTGGTCATCAGCGGACAGGTCAGCTTTGATGACTTCTCCGGCGGCCTTAAAATGTCGGCACGAGAAGTGCTTGATATCAGTGACGCCCGTGAGCGTTTTGCTCGTGGTCTGGCGTTGAACATCGATAAAAGTCAGATAGACCAGGGCTTTTTTACCCAATTGCTGGACATACTCACCCCCGTACGGGCGGGAGTCTGTCCTGTTCGAGTGACCTATTGCCGACCAGGAGCGCGGGCGCAGCTGACTCTGGGCACCGAGTGGCGGGTAACCCCCACCGACCAGATGCTGGCGTCGTTGAAGCAGTTGCTGGGTCAGGATAAAGTCGAACTAATTTTTGAATAGAAGGTATCTTTGATGAGCCACCATTTCCTGGATTTTGAACAACCGATTGCCGAGCTGCAGGCCCAGATTGAAGAACTTCGCCATGTCAGTGAAAGCGAAATGGAGATCGACCTGGGTGAAGACATCAAGCGTCTTGAAATCAAGCGCGACGAGCTCACCAAAAAGGTCTTCAACAACCTGGGCCCCTGGCAGATCTCCCAGCTGGCCCGTCATCCGCGTCGCCCTTACACCCTCGATTATCTCGAGATGATGTTTGGTGAGTTCGACGAGCTGGCCGGCGACCGCGCCTATGCGGACGACAAGGCCATAGTCGGTGGTGTTGCCCGTTTCGAAGGTCGCCCGGTGATGGTGATTGGCCAGCAGAAAGGTCGTGAAACCAAGGAAAAAATCCGTCGCAACTTCGGTATGCCGCGTCCCGAGGGTTACCGCAAGGCGCTGCGCCTGATGGAAATGGCCGAGCGCTTCAAGATGCCGATCCTGACCTTTATCGACACCCCCGGCGCCTACCCGGGCGTGGGTGCCGAAGAGCGTGGCCAGTCTGAAGCCATCGCCCGCAACCTGAAAGTCATGGCCGG
>JAAEZO010000123.1 GCA_018222825.1 Gammaproteobacteria bacterium | reverse complement strand
GATGACGCTGGGGCTGGCATTGATGTCATTGGCGGCCGGCCTGGTGCTGGCCATTTTGCTGTGCGGCGCCGAGATGAGTCGCTTTGCGATTTTGCGCTGGCCGACCACCCTGCTCACCACGGTGCTGCGCGGCCTGCCCGAAATCCTGGTGGTATTCTTCATCTATTTCGGCTCGACCCAGCTGCTGTTCTTGCTGACCGGAGAGTACCTGGAGTTCAGCCCTTTCTGGTGCGGAGTAACGGCCTTGTCGTTGCTGTTTGCCGCCTACGCCGCCCAGACGTTGCGCGGGGCGCTGAACGCGGTATCGCGTGGTCAGCGCCAGGCGGCGCAGGCGCTGGGCTTGCCGCCCTTGTATACCTTTGTGCGCATCGTGTTGCCGCAAACTTGGCGCCACGCGCTGCCGGGGCTGGGCAACCAGTGGTTGATCCTGCTGAAAGACACCGCCTTGGTGTCACTGATCGGGGTGCACGACTTGATGTATCAGGCCAAGGCCATTGCTGCCCGCACCTATGAACCCTTTACCTGGTACGGCATAGCGGCGCTGATTTATCTGGCGATTACCGTGCTGAGCCAGCAGGGACTGAAACGGCTTAGAACCAGGGTAACCCGTTATGACTGAGTGGCTTAATTATTTGCCGACCCTGCTGCAAGGGGTGAAAATCACCCTGACCATTACCGGTGCCGGCCTGCTGCTGGGGCTGGTGATAGCGCTGCTGCTGACCTGGGTGCTGGAGCGCCGGGTGCCGGTGCTGGCGCAGTTGACGGAAGGTTATTTGCTGTTGCTGACCGGTACTCCGCTGCTGGTGCAGATCTTTCTGGTTTATTACGGCCCGGCCCAGTTTGACTGGATCAAGACCAGCTGGGCCTGGACTTATCTGCGCGAGCCCATGTTCTGTGCCATTCTGGCGCTGGGCATGAATGCCGGTGCCTATACCTGCCGCCTGTTCAAGGGCGCGCTGGATGCGGTGCCAAAAGGCGAAACCCTGGCCTGCCAGGCGCTGGGCATGAACGGTTGGCAGACGCTGAGCGTCAAGTTGCGCCATGCCGCAAGGCGGGTGATCCCGGCTTATTCCAATGAAGTGGTACTGGTGCTCAAGGGCAGTTCGCTGGCCAGCACCATCTCGATCATGGAAATCATGGGCCTGGCACAGCGGCTTAACGGCCAGACCTACGACACCCTGGCGGTGTTCGGGATGGCGGGCGCGATTTATCTTGTTTTGAATGGTCTGCTGACCTTTTTGTTTCGTCTGCTTGAACGGCGAGCACTGGAATTTCAGACTCAAGGATGAGCCGCGCGGTTCACAGAACTGCGCATTCACCCTGCCTTACCCATTGTCTTTCTACGGCGCTTTCGCTATGTTGCTAAAGCCCTAGGAAACGTCTAACAACCCATAATAAAACGGAGTTCAGCTATGAAAGTTGCCGTACTTGGAGCCGCCGGTGGTATCGGTCAGGCTTTGGCCCTGCTGTTGAAAAACAACCTGCCTGCCGGTTCTGCATTAAGCCTGTATGATATTGCCCCCGTCACTCCCGGTGTTGCCGCCGACCTGAGCCACATCCCGACTGCCGTAAGCGTGGTTGGTTTTGGTGGTGAAGATCCGACTCCTGCGCTGGAAGGCGCCGATATCGTGCTGATCTCCGCCGGTGTTGCTCGTAAGCCGGGCATGGATCGTGCCGACCTGTTCAACGTGAACGCCGGTATCGTCAAGAACCTGATCGAGAAAGCTGCTGCCACTTGTCCCAAGGCCTGCATCGCCATCATCACCAACCCGGTGAACACCACAGTGCCGATTGCCGCCGAAGTGCTGAAGAAAGCCGGTGTCTACGACAAGAACAAGCTGTTCGGTATCACTACTCTGGACGTGATCCGCGCCGAGACCTTCGTGGCCGAAGCCAAGGGTCTGAATGTTTCTGACGTTAAAGTACCGGTGATCGGTGGCCACAGCGGCGTGACCATTCTGCCGTTGCTGTCTCAGGTAGAAGGCGCTTCTTTCTCTGATGAAGAAATCGAGAAGATGACCTACCGCATCCAGAATGCCGGTACCGAAGTAGTTGAAGCCAAGGCCGGCGGCGGCTCTGCCACCCTGTCCATGGGTCAGGCTGCCTGTCGTTTCGCACTGTCTCTGGTCAAGGCCATGCAGGGCGAAGCCAATGTGGTTGAGTGCACCTACGTCGACGGCGGCAGCGAGCACGCTCAATTCTTCGCACAGCCGGTACTGCTGGGCAAGAACGGCGTTGAGAAAGTGCTGCCTTACGGCGAAATCAGCGCCTTCGAGCAGGCTGCGATGAACGGCATGCTGGAAACCCTGAACGGCGATATCGCCAAGGGTGTCGAGTTCGTTAACCAGTAAGGTTCGAATTCGGTCCGCTAAAAAAGGGAGCTTCGGCTCCCTTTTTGCTTT
Source organism: Gammaproteobacteria bacterium (assembly GCA_018222825.1). Lineage (GTDB taxonomy): Bacteria > Pseudomonadota > Gammaproteobacteria > Enterobacterales > Aeromonadaceae > Oceanimonas. The sequence continues at coordinate 5,677 of JAAEZO010000123.1, read as the reverse complement.
CTCTGAACAATAAGGCGCTATATGAAACATCAGAGCAAGATATCGCTCTGCGATATTGCACAGCCGAAGCAGTGCCTACATCCGTGCTATATGGCGCACCGGCGCCGTATTCACATGTTGCACGAATGTAGTCGCGTGCTTTAGCCGCGAAAACCTGCAGAGCAGGTTCTGATGCACAGATCTAACCTTTACGATGAATTGGCTTGTGAGAGCAAAGATACCTTTCTCGGGCACCGAGTTGCCTGTAGACAAAGCTAACCGAAGGCGCCGTAGCAGCAAGAAGGACAAAGGGATCTGCTCCGCCGACCTTCTGTTTCAGGGATGAAACAGAGAGCGTACACGGAGGTATTCATAGCGAGTCGGCGGAGTGGGCCCTTTGTCCGACATTGCCAGATTTTTACATCCTCACCTTGGCCAGGCCAGGCCCACTTTTGAGCCGTTGTGCCGCCCCAGCTGTTGGCTTATCCAGCGACCCGTGTTCACCAGCCGATCGAGGTTCACTCCGGTCTCCATGCCCAGCCCGTTAAGCAGATACACCACGTCTTCGGTGGCGACGTTACCCGAGGCGCCGGGGGCGTAGGGGCAGCCGCCGAGCCCGGCGACTGAACTGTCGATGATGCGAATACCGTCTTCCAGTAGTGCATGGATATTGGCCAGCGCCTGACCGTAGGTATCGTGAAAATGCACGGCCAGACTGGCAATCGGCACCTGCTGGCGTACCGCGGCCAGCATGGCGCGTGCCTGATTCGGCGTGCCGATGCCGATGGTATCCCCGAGGGAGATTTCAGCGCAGCCCAGTTGATACAAGGCGTCGGCAACTTGGGCAACCTCAGCGGGTTTCACGGCTCCCTGATAGGGGCAGCCGAGCACGGTGGATACATAGCCGCGCACTCGCAGCCGATGCTTTTGGGCCTCGGCCAGCAGCGGCGCGAAGCGGGCCAGGCTCTCTGCGATGGAGCAATGGATATTGTGCTGGCAGAACGACTCGGAGGCGGCGGTAAACACTGCCACTTCATCGGCACCGGCAGCCAAGGCTGCCTCCAGGCCTTGCATGTTGGGGGTGAGGGCGCTGTAGATCACTTGCGGCCGGCGCCGAATACCGGTGAGTACGGCGTGGCCGTCGGCCATTTGTGGTATCCATTTGGGCGAGACAAAGCTGGCGGCCTCGATATGGCCGAGGCCACAGTCGGCCAGCCGCTCGACCAGCTCGATTTTCACCTCCGTCGGCACCAGGTTCGGCTCGTTCTGCAATCCGTCGCGCGGGCCGACTTCCACCAGTTTGACCGTGTCGTTCATGGCGCTTCTTGCTCCCGCTCAGGCTCCAGTTCCGGCTCAAGTCGCAGCAGTTCGTCACCTTCATCGACCTGGCTGCCTTGCCGGTAATACACCTCGGCTACCCGTCCGGCCTTGGGGGCCACGATCGAGTGTTCCATCTTCATCGCCTCCAGCACCAGCAGTGTCTGACCGGTGGCCACTACATCGCCGACCGCCACCTTGAGCTGGCTGACAATCCCGGGCATGGGGGCACAAAGACCGCCGCCATGATGGGTGCCGGTATGTTCGAAATCGGGTTGGTGCAATTGCACGCTGTAACACTCGGCCTGATAAAACAGCCATAGCCGATGCTGATGCCGTGCCATATGGCAGCGCAGCGGTATGCCGTCGACCACCGCCTGCAGCCGGTCACCGTGCAGTGCGGCGGTGATGTTATGTGGCTGACCGTCAATGGTCATTCGCCAGCCCGGGTGATCGGCATTAATGTCGATTTCACTGATTTTTTCTTCCCGCTTCAGCACCAGTTGCCTCTTGGCCGGCAGATTGAGCCACCAGCCCTGTCGGCTGGCAAAGGGCGACGTGTCTTCGTTGGATTCGGTGAGCAGAACATAAGCGGCGCAGAGTGCCAGCACCGGGGATGACGCAAGAGCTGGCGGCTCGAATAACAGCTCACTGTGTTGTTCGATAAAGCCGGTGTGCAGTTCGGCGGCCTTCAGCGGGGCCGATTCGGCCAGCGCATGCAGAAAGCGCAGGTTGGTGCGCACTCCGCCGATGCGATACCGAGCCAGGGAGCGGGCCAGCTGGCACAGGGACTGCTCGCGGGTCTCGGCCCAGACGATCAGTTTGGCGATCAGCGGATCGTAGAAGATCCCGACCTCGTCACCCTGGCGCACGCCGGTATCCAGCCGAATAACGGCCGCTGGGCTGCGAGTGGTGCCGGTGTCGGGCTCGTGCAGATAATGCAGGGTGCCGGCGGCGGGCAGAAAGTCATGCTCGGGATCTTCTGCATAAACACGGGCTTCCACGGCGTGACCCTGAAGCCGTACCTGTTCCTGAGCCAGCGGTAGTGGCTCGCCATAGGCCACGCGCAGCTGCCATTCCACCAGATCCAGGCCGGTGATCAGTTCGGTGACCGGATGCTCCACCTGCAGACGAGTGTTCATTTCCATAAAAAAGAAGCTGCCGTCGGCCAGATACAGAAACTCCACCGTGCCGGCGCCGCGATAGTCGATGGCCAGCGCCGCCCTGACCGCCGCTTCGCCCATCTCCTGGCGGGTTTGTGGTGCAAGGTGGGGGGCGGGGGCTTCTTCCAGCACCTTCTGGTGACGGCGCTGCACCGAGCAGTCTCGCTCCGAGAGATAAATACCGTGACCGAACTGGTCGCAGAACACCTGCACCTCCACATGACGCGCCTGGGGCAGGTAGCGTTCCAGCAGCATGGCATCATTGCCGAAGGCGGCCTTGGCCTCACGGCGGGCCGAGGCCAGTGCTTCGTCGAAGTCATCAATCGAATGTACCACCCGCATGCCCTTGCCGCCGCCACCCGCCACCGCCTTCAGCAGCAGTGGAAAACCGCAGCGCTCGGCTTCATGACGCAACACCGGCAGACTCTGATTGCTGTCGTGATAGCCTGGCACCACCGGCACTCCGGCGGCACTCATCAGCGCCTTGGCAGCAGATTTGGAGCCCATGGCGGTAATGGCGGCGGCGGGCGGCCCGATAAAAATGAGACCCTGCTCGGCGCAGGCATGGGCGAAGTCTGCGTTCTCCGACAGAAAGCCGTAGCCCGGATGAATGGCCTCGACACCGGCGGCCTGCACAATGTTCAGCAGCTTGTCCTGGCAAAGGTAACTCTCGGTGGCCGGGGCCGGACCCAGGTGCCAGGCTTCGTCGGCCAGCTCCACATGGGCGGCCTGTATATCGGCATCTGAATAGACGGCCACCGTTTCGATGCCGAGCCGGCGAGCGGTGCGGATGATGCGACAGGCAATTTCACCCCGGTTGGCAATCAGTATTCTGTTAAACATCCTTGTCCTCCCAAGCCGGCGGGCGCTTGTTGATAAAGGCCTCGAGCCCTTCCCGGGCCTCGGCCCCGACTCGTAGCTCGGCAAGTCGGCGGGCGGTGTCTTCGATTAGTGCCTCATCGATGGCCCGAGCGGAAAAATCCCGTACCAGCTGCTTGGCGGCGGCGAGAGCCTGGGGGCCGTTGCGCATAATGGCCTTGATCAGGGGGGCCGCCGCTTCATTCAGGTTTTGCTCGGGCATGGCCACAAGATGTACCAGCCCCAGTCTTTCGGCTACCGAGGCTGCCATGACTTCGGCGGTGAGCATGTAACGCCTAGCCTGGCGGGCGCCGATGGCGCGTAACACATAGGGGCTGATGGTGGCGGGAATCAAGCCCAGTTTCACTTCGCTTAAAGCAAAACGTGCATCCGCCGCGGCCACCACCAGATCGCAGCAGGCGATCAACCCCATAGCCCCCCCGTAGGCGGCGCCCTGCACCATTGCGAGAGTGGGATGAGGAAAGCGGTCCAGTTGCCACAACAACTGGGCTAATTGCCGGGCATCAATCAGATTCTGTGTCTCATCGAGGGTAGCTGCCTTTTGCATCCAGCCCAGATCTGCCCCGGCACTGAAGTGGCTGCCGGTCCCGCGCAGCACCAGCACCCGCAGTCCGGGCTGGTGAACTGCTAGTTCCAGTTGCTCGATCATGGTGGTAATCAGCCGCGCGTCGAAGGCGTTGCGGCGTTCGGGCCGGTTCAGTATCAGCTCCCACACGCCGGGGCGGCATTGCTGCAGCAGCACGGGCTCGTTCATCTTGCCTCCTACATGCGAAACACCCCGAAACGGGGCTCGTCGATGGGCCGGTTCAGTGCCAGTGCCAGACTCATGGCCAGCACGGTGCGGCTGTCTGTGGGATCGATCACGCCGTCATCCCACAGGCGGGCACTGGCATACCAGGGGTGGCCTTCCCGCTCGTAGCGCGCGACGATGGGCGCCCTGAACTCGGCTTCATCTTGTTCGCTCCAGGTGTCACCGGCTTTTTCCTTCGTTTCGCGTCGCACCGTGGCCATCACGCCGGCGGCCTGTTCGCCGCCCATCACCGAAATGCGGGCGTTTGGCCACATCCACAGAAAGTCCGGATCATAGGCCCGGCCGCACATGCCATAGTTGCCGGCGCCGAAGCTGCCACCGATGATCAGGGTGATCTTGGGCACATTGGCGCAGGCCACCGCCATCACCAGCTTGGCGCCGTGCTTGGCGATGCCTTCGGCTTCGTACTTTCTGCCCACCATGAAGCCGGTGATATTCTGCAGAAACAGCAGGGGGATGCGGCGCTGACAGCACAGCTCGATGAAGTGGGCGCCTTTCTGGGCCGACTCGCTGAACAGGATGCCGTTATTGGCAATAATGCCGACCGAGTAGCCGTGCAGATGGGCGAAGCCGGTCACCAGGCTGGTGCCGTAGTCGCGTTTGAATTCGTCAAAGGCCGAGTCATCCACCAGCCGGGCGATCACGTCGCGCACCTCGAAGCTCTTGCGCAAATCGGTGCCGACGATGCCATAGAGTTCTTCTACCGGGTAGCGGGGCGGCAGCGGCGTATGAGTCGGGGCGGGCAGTGGCGAACGATTGAGGTTGGTCACCAGGCGGCGGGCCAGCCAGAGGGCGTGAGCATCGTCTTCGGCGACGTGATCCGCCACGCCCGACTGCCGGGTATGCACATCGGCCCCGCCCAGATCCTCGGCGCTGACCACCTCGCCGGTGGCGGCGCGCACCAGCGGCGGCCCGCCCAGAAAGATGGTGCCCTGGTTGCGCACTATGATCGACTCGTCCGCCATGGCCGGCACATAGGCGCCACCGGCGGTACAAAGCCCCATTACCACCGCCAGCTGGGGAATGTTGGCCGCAGACATGCGCGCCTGATTGAAGAAGATGCGCCCGAAGTGCTCTCTGTCCGGAAACACCTCGGCCTGGCTGGGCAGGTGGGCACCACCCGAGTCGACCAGATAAAGGCAGGGTAGTCGGCAGCGGGCGGCAATTTCTTGCGCGCGCAGGTGCTTCTTCACCGTCAGCGGGTAATAGGTACCGCCCTTGACGGTGGCATCGTTGGCCACAATCATGCATTCGGCGCCGCTGACTCGCCCGATACCGGTGATGAGTCCGGCCGCCGGCACGGCATCGTCGTAAACCTCATGAGCTGCCAGCTGGGATAGTTCCAGAAAGGGCTCACCTGGATCCAGTAGCTGACGGACCCGCTCCCGGGGCAGCAGCTTGCCTCTGCCAGTGTGTCGTTGCCGGCTGGTTTCGCCGCCGCCCAGCTCGATGGTCGCCACCTGCTCCCGCAAGGCCGTCACTTCGGCGGTCATGGCCTCATGATTTCGCTGGAATCGGTCCGATTCGG
>JAAEZO010000122.1 GCA_018222825.1 Gammaproteobacteria bacterium | reverse complement strand
CTGACTGAAACGTCCACCCCAAAGTGCCATAACCGCTGTACTCCTTAACGACATTACTAAAATATTATGGTTAACCAGGCCACTACCGGCCTGGCTCATGGTTGTTCGATATTATACGGGAAAAAGAAGCGGCAAGCCGTAAGCTTTAAGCCGTCAGCCACAGGTTAACGGCAGGATATAGCGCCCTGGCACCCGGCCCAGCACAAACACCCCGTAAAACCCGATTTATTAGCGCGTTTTTCACGCTGTGCCACCATGCTGCTCGATGCCGCCTGATACCAAACAGGGCCCCGGTAACAGGTTGTGTTTTTAGTTATCGCCTATGGCCAGCAGCGTAAGCGGCAAGTAAAAACACAGGGGGCATAAAGCCCCCTGCAGTTAAGCGTTAACCTCAATAGTTACACTTATTTTTTCAGGCTGTTCAGCGCCTTGATCCGGCTGGCCAGCGAGTACAGGCGGATAAAGCCTTCGGCGTGGCTCTGGTCGTACACTTCGTCTTCGCCGAAAGTGGCGAATTCTTCGGAGTACAGGCTGTTGGGTGAAGACTTCTGAATGGCGGTAACCTGACCCTTGTACATCTTCAGAACCACTTCACCGGATACGTCTTCGGCAATGGCACTGGCCGAGGCCAACAGCGCCTTGCACAGCGGAGTGAACCAGCGGCCGTCGTAGACCAGGTGGGAGAACTCGGCACCCACCCGCTCACGCCAGGCGCGAGTCGGCTTGTCCAGCACCAGCTCTTCTACCGCGCGCAGCGCCGCCATCATCACGGTGCCACCGGGAGTTTCGTAGCAGCCACGAGACTTCATGCCCACCAGACGGTTCTCGACGATGTCGACCCGGCCTACGCCGTGCTTGGCGGCACGGTCGTTCAGGTTTACCAGCACCTGATACGGGCTCATCTGCTTGCCGTCGACGGCCACGATACGGCCCTGTTCAACGGTAAGAGACAGGGTCTCGGCCTTGTCGGGCGCCTGCTCGGGAGACACGGTCCAGGTCCAGGCATGCTCGGACGGCTCGTTCCAGGTGCTTTCCAGCTCGCCACCTTCGGTGGAGATGTGCCAGGCGTTGGCATCGCGAGAATAGATCTTGGTGGCACTGGCGGTGGTCTTGATGTTGCGCTCGGCCAGGTAGTTCAGCAGGTCTTCACGGCTGCGCATGTCCCAGATCCGCCAGGGAGCGATAATCGCCAGCTGCGGAGCCAGTGCCGCAACGGCACCTTCGAAACGTACCTGGTCGTTACCCTTGCCGGTACAACCGTGAGCAATGGCTTCGGCGCCTTCGGCCAGTGCCGCTTCGGCCATGGCCTTGGCAATGACCGGGCGAGCCATGGAGGTACCCAGCAGGTAGGTACCTTCGTAGATGGCGCCGGTGGTCAGGGTCGGATAGACGTAGTCGTTAACGAACTCGTCTTTCAGATCGGCCACGATGCACTTGACCGCACCGGAAGCGAGGGCTTTGGCTTCGATGCCTTCCAGCTCTTCTGCGCCCTGACCTACATCGCCGACGAAGGCGATGATTTCACAACCTTCGTAGTTCTCTTTCAGCCACGGAATGATGGCAGACGTGTCCAGACCGCCAGAGTAGGCCAGCAGAATTTTTTTGAATTGGCTCATTAATGAATATCCCTGTTAATCAATGTCAGCAGCACGGCATTCTGGACGTGCATGCGATTTTCAGCTTGGTCGAGGATAAAGGAGGACGGGCCGTCCATCACCTCGGAAGTTATTTCCCACTCCCTGTGGGCAGGCTGGCAATGCAGAACCTGTTTGGCTCCAGTTTTTTCGAGCAGGTCCTGATTGATCTGATACGGCATGAAGATTTCCCTTACCTGCTCCAGCGGCGTTTCGTCGCCCATGGAGACCCAGGTATCCGTATAGATCACATCAACCGGTTCCAGATCATCGAAACTGTCGGTCACCCGCACCCGGGCGCCGCTTACGGCGGCCAGGGCTTCGGCTTCCTTCAGGATCTGTGCATCCACGTTATGGCCACGAGGGCATATCGCGGTGACAGTCGAGCCCAGAATGGCACCGGCCAGCAACAGGGAGTTGGTCACGTTGTTACCATCACCCACATAGGCCAAGTGCACCTTGCTCAGATCTTCATGATGCTCGGCAATGGTCATGAAATCTGCCAGCGCCTGACACGGATGATACAGGTTACAAAGCGAATTGATCACCGGTACCTGTGCATATTTCGTCATTTCCACCAGGGTCTGGTGATCATATACCCGCGCCACTATGGCATCGGACCAGCGCGACAGGTTGCCGGCAAAGTCCTGTACCGTTTCCCGGCTGCCCATGGCGCCGTTCTGGCTGTCCAGGTACACCGCATGACCACCGAGCTTGTTGATGCCGATGTCGAAGGTTACCCGGGTACGCAGCGAGGGTTTCTCGAACAGGGTGACCACGCTCTTGCCCTTGAGTGCATCGGCGTATTTGGCCGGGTTGGCCTTGATGTCCCTGGCCAGGGTCAGGATCTGTTCGATTTGTTCTTTGCTGTAATCTTTCAGGCTCAGTAAGTGCTGCATAGCGCCTCCTTTAATGGGAAATCCGAGTGCCACACTCGGACTCGCCGGCCAGCAGCGACAGTAATTGTTCCGGGTAGCGCCAGCTGCCCACGGCCACCGGCTTGCCCAGGGTCTTGGTGGCCTTGAGCGCCGCCTTGACCTTGACCGCCATGCCGTCCTTGATGATGTTCTGTTGCATCAGCTCGATGGCGTCCGCTTCGCTCAGTTCGGCAATCCGCTGACCCTTGCCGTCGAGAATGCCGCTCACGTCCGACAGCATCACCAGATCCGCATCCAGAATTTCGGCGATGGCGGTGGCCGCCTGATCCGCATTCACGTTCATCAACTGACCGTCGAAGGTAATGCCGATGGAGCTGATCACCGGCAAAAAGCCGCCGTTGAGCAGGGTGCTGACCAGGGTGGCGTCGCCGCCCTCAATCTGACCTACCGCACCCAGATCGGGATCCAGCTGGCTGACCCGGCACAGGCCGCCGTCGGCCAGACACAGGCCGACCGAGTTGATGCCATGAGCGATGGCCTGAGCCAGCAGCAGCTTGTTGGCCGTACCGGCCAGGGCACCGGCAATCACCGGAATCTGGTCGAACGGGGTCACCCGCAGACCGTCTTTCTTGGTCGAGGTCAGGCCCATGGCCTTGAGCTGGTTGTCTACCAGCACACCACCGCCATGCACCAGCAGCAGCGGACGACCCGAATCGTCGAAAAAGGCCTTGAGGGTGGTGAACAGGGCCGCCAGGGCCTTGTCGCTTTCCAGCAGGGTGCCACCCAGCTTGATGACCAGGGGTGATAACTGTGACTGTTGCGTTGTCATCCTTGATTACTCCTGAACCAGGCCCGCCAGCGGCGAGAATCCCTGATTAATATTGATACACTGAATGGCCTGACTGGCCGCGCCTTTCAACAAATTATCGATGGCCGACACCACGATCAGCTGGTTGCCGTCCCGCGCCCAGTGCAGATCGCAGAAAGGCGTACCCGCCACGTCGTTGATTTGCGGCCACTGGCCGGTGAGGCGCACGATTTTCTGACCATCGTAAGCCTGATGATAAGCGGCGGCAATCTGTTCGTCGCTGACGTTGTCGTTCAGCTGCACATAGATGGTGGCGAGAATGCCGCGAATAAAATTGCCCAAGTGCGGCTGAAACACCACCTGATTGCTCAGATGATGGCTGATTTCCGGCTGATGACGGTGATTGAGCACGCCATAAGGCTTGAAGCTGACTTCGCAGAAGCTGTTGGCCATGCTGGCCTTGCGACCGGCACCGCTGACGCCGGATACGGCGCTGATAATCGGCTTGCTGCCGTCGGCAATCATGCCGGCCTGCATGAGCGGCTTGAGCGCGCTCAAAGATGCGGTGGGGTAACAGCCGGGCACGGCAATCAGCTGGGCCGATTTAATGGCATCCTGATTCCACTCGGCCAGGCCATAGACCGCCTGGCTCAGCCAGTCGCCATGCTGGTGCTGAAAACCGTAAAACTGCTCGTAGAAGCCTTCACCGGGCACGCGAAAAGCACCGGACAAATCGAATACCGGCAGCCCCTTGGCCAGAAAACCCGGCGCCAGATCGTGGCTTACTTCATGGGCGGTCGCCAGCAACACCAGATCCGCTTCGGTATGAATACGGCTCAGCGCATCGGCATCCAGCGGCAGCAGCGGCTGGTCAATCACGCCGCGCCAGCGCGGGTGCAGACTGGCGAACGGCTTATGCGCATCCTGACTACCATCAGACACATAAAGGCCGGCCAAAGTAAGATTCGGGTGGCTCTGTATTAAACCGGCCAGTTCGGCTCCGGTGTAACCACTGGCACCAATAATTGCAGCTTTTAACATGGGCGTATCCGTCAGTTTGAATTCAGCTTGGTTGAGATGCAGGCGTCAGCCTAGCGTGTTTTCAGGGCTTGTGTCACCCTAGAGAAATGGCTCAGGCGAGCTGTCGTCGTCGCGGTGACAAGGGGAGGAAAGACATGGCCATCTGTTACGCTAGTTACCCGGATAAGAATGAAATCGCAGCCTAGCAATAAAAACATATTTATGCAATTGTGCTGAATTTAAATTAGATATTTTTCAGACGGAGATCCTATGACATCGCTCAACTTGCTGGACATGTACCGCAACATCATCGCCCTCCCCTCCATCAGCAGCACCGAGAGCAGCTGGGATCAAAGTAACGAGCAGGTGATTCGCCTGCTGGCAGACTGGTTCAGTCAGCTCGGCTTTGCGGTCGAGGTCACCGAGCTGCCCGACCTGCCCGGCAAGTTCAACCTGCTGGCCACCAAAGGCGAAGGCGACGGCGGCCTGCTGCTGGCCGGCCATACCGACACCGTGCCCTTCGACCCCGGCCGCTGGACCAAGGACCCGTTCAAGCTGACCGAAGAAGGCAACCGACTTTACGGCCTGGGCACCATCGACATGAAAGGCTTCTTCGCCTTTATCGTGGAAGCGCTGAAAGACCTGGATCTGAGCAAGCTCACCAAACCGATTCGTATTCTGGCCACCGCCGACGAAGAAACCACCATGGCCGGTGCCCGCGCCATTGCCAGCGCCATGGCCATCAAGCCCGATTATGCGGTGATCGGCGAACCCACCGGTCTGGTGCCGGTAATGATGCACAAGGGTCACATGTCGGAAGCCATTCGCATCACCGGCAAAAGCGGCCACAGCTCGGATCCGGCCAACGGCGTCAACGCGCTGGAGATCATGCATCAGGTCATGGGCCGGCTGCTGGACCTGCAGCGCCAGCTGAAGGAAAACTACGGCAACCATCATTTCAAGGTGCCCCAGCCGACCCTCAACCTGGGTCATATCAATGGCGGCGACAGCCCCAACCGCATCTGCGCCTGTTGCGAGCTGCACTTCGACATGCGCCCCATTCCCGGTGTGGGCCCCGACGAACTGCTGGGCCTGCTGCACCACGCGCTGGAGCCAATCAAGGAGCAGTATCCCAAGGCGCTGGAACTGACCCATCTGCACGAGCCGATTCCGCCCTATGGTACCGATCCGGACGGCGAGCTGGTCAAAGCGGCAGAAAGCATCTCCGGCAACAAGGCCGAAGCGGTCAACTACTGCACCGAAGCGCCCTTTATCAATCAGCTGGGCTGCCAGACCATAGTGCTGGGCCCGGGCCACATCGCCCAGGCGCACCAGCCCGACGAATATCTGGACCTGTCGTTTGTCAAACCGACCGTCGACATACTGCAACAGCTGGTCAGCCGCTTCTGTATAGAGAAGAAGTAGTTATCTGCTTCGATCGGAAAAGAGGCAACAAGATTGCCTCCTCCGACACGCTACTAGTACATCCTTGTAAGGCTCGCACATGCCCTCCATGGCATGTGATGGTCGGCTGAGGCAATTCCTGTTGCCTTATCTGTTACACCGAGTTACCTGCTGGCAAGCAATGCCGGAGCATCAAGGAGGACAAAGGGATCTGCTCCGCCAACCTTCTGTTTCAGGGATGAAACTGAGAGCCTACAGGGAAGTATTCATGGCGTGTCGGCGGAGCAGACCCTTTGCCCTCAGGCCACTACTTCCCCCCCTCCAGCCTGTATTTAGCGAAACAGATCTCAAAACCACAGGCCCATCTGCGGCAAGATTGACCGGTATCACGAAAAGTGGCTAGATAACTGGCAACGGAATCACAGTGCGATAGCAACTACACAGATGAGGCAGATATGGATAATCATGCGGCACTCAGGGCCAATGTCGGCCTGCTGGGGCAATTGTTGGGCGACACCATCAAGGATCACCACGGCCAGGCCTTTCTCGACAAGATAGAGAACATTCGCCAGCTGGCCAAGTCGGCTCGCCAGGGTAACGACGAGGATCAGCAGCAGTTGCTGGATACCCTCAAGAATCTGAGTGACGACGAGCTGCTGCCGGTGGCCCGCGCCTTCAGCCAGTTTCTCAACCTGGCCAACGTCGCCGAGCAGTTTCACACCATCTCCCGCGAATATCAGCATAACGCCGGCCCCAGCCCGCTCAGTCAGGTATTCGAACGGCTGAAAACGGCCGATGTAAACGAGGCCAGCATCAGGGAAGCCGTTGCCAGCCTGGATATCGAACTGGTGCTGACCGCCCACCCCACCGAAGTGACCCGCCGCACCTTTATCCACAAACACGTGCAGCTCAACGATTGCCTGGCGGCGCTGGAGCTGGAGCTGCCCGAGCAGGAAAAAACCGAACTGCTGGCCCGGGTCGAGCAGCTGATCACCCAGGCCTGGCACAGCAACGAAATTCGCTCCCTGCGACCCACCCCGGTTGACGAAGCCAAATGGGGCTTTGCGGTGATCGAAAACAGCCTCTGGCCTGCCCTGCCCAAGTTCATGCGCCAGCTGGATGACCAACTGTATGAGCAACTGGGCGTACGACTGCCGCTCGACGCGGCGCCGGTGCGCTTCGCTTCCTGGATGGGCGGCGATCGGGACGGCAACCCCTTCGTTACCGCCAAGGTGACTCGCGAAGTACTGCTGCTCGGCCGCTGGATGGCCAGCTCGCTGTTTCTCAACGACATTCAGGAACTGGTGTCCGAGCTGTCGATGTCTCAGGCCAACGATGAACTCTATCGTGCCGCCGACCAGAGTGACGAACCTTACCGGGCCATACTGCGTACCCTGCGTGAAGATCTGCGCGAAACCCTGATGCATCTCAACGCCCGGGTACAGGGCCAGAGCACCGACGCCCGGGATCTGATCACCACCACCGAGCAACTGCGCCAGCCGCTGGAGCTGTGCTATCGCTCGCTGCAGGAATGCGGCCTCGGCAAAATCGCCGACGGCCTGTTGCTGGACGTGATCCGCAAGGTCGCCTGCTTCGGCATTCATCTGCTCAAGCTGGATGTGCGCCAGGACGGCGAACGCCACACCCAGGCCCTGGCCGAAATCACCCGTTACCTCGGCCTCGGCGATTACGCCGACTGGAGCGAGGCCGACAAGCAGGCGTTTCTGCTCAACGAGCTCAACTCCCGTCGCCCGCTGCTGCCGCGCCAGTGGCAGCCAAGCGACGACACCAAAGAAGTGCTGGATACCTGCAAGGTGATTGCCGACCATCCGCAGGATGCCTTCGGCATTTACATCATCTCCATGGCCGGCGCGCCGTCCGATGTGCTGGCGGTACAACTGCTGCTGAAAGAATGCGGTGTCGACTTCCCGCTGCCGGTGGCCCCGCTGTTCGAAACCCTGGCCGATCTCAACAACGGTGCCGAGGTCATCGAGCAACTGTATAAGCTGCCCTGGTATCGCGGTTATCTGCAGGGCCGCCAGTTCGTGATGATCGGCTATTCCGACTCGGCCAAGGACGCGGGCATGATGGCCGCAGGCTGGGCCCAGTACAGCGCCATGGAAAAACTGGTCGGTATCAGCGCACAGGAGCAGATCAAGCTGACCCTGTTCCATGGCCGGGGCGGCAGCCTGGGTCGCGGCGGCGGCCCGGCCCGTCAGGCCATTCTGGCACAACCTCCGGGATCCACCCTCGGCGGCCTGCGCGTCACCGAGCAGGGCGAAATGATTCGCTTCAAGTTCGGCCTGCCCAAGGTGGCCATCGACAGCCTGTCGCTCTATGCCAGCGCCGTGCTGGAGGCCAACCTGCTGCCGCCGCCCGAGCCCGAGCCCCAGTGGCGCGAGCTGATGGACACCATGGCCGAGGTATCCTGTGCCCACTATCGGCAGCTCATCCGTGACGAGCCCGACTTCGTGCCTTACTTCCGGGCCGCCACCCCCGAGCAGGAGCTGGGCAAGTTGCCGCTCGGCTCGCGCCCGGCCAAACGCAAACCCAATGGCGGAGTAGAAAGCCTGCGCGCCATTCCCTGGATTTTCGCCTGGACCCAGAACCGGCTGATGCTGCCCGCCTGGCTCGGCGCTCACAAGG